>VERF01000124.1 GCA_018882895.1 Candidatus Kapaibacterium sp. | reverse complement strand
GGTCCATAGTGCGATCATCGCGAATGATCACCTGATAGTCACCCTTGACGTATCGATCATCGGCGTCGGGCGGCAAGGAATCCACATACTTCGTTGCGTCATAGAAGGACTGTCCAGCCATATTCCCGTAGGCATCGAACGCCGCTTTCAAAAACCCGAAGCCGTAGGAGTACAGACCAAAAGGAACCGTGCCGCGGATGACGTGTGTACCGAAAGGAACCTGGATCTGACCGACGGCATAACGGCTTTCGCCGAAGAGTCGGAACTGCGAGGAATCAAGTGCACGACCGTTCAAGCGGATGTCCTTGATGCTCTCTTTCGGAGTAATGACGTTCACATAATGATGCCAGTCACCATTGATCGGCGTGGCGAATCGATACTCCGTGCGAAACTGCTGTGTTGGCGTCACGATGATCATCATCGGATCGCCAACGCTGTCACCATTCTTAAATCCTTGGGCGAACTGCGCCACAAGCACGGGCCTGCTGGCCGTGATCTGCGTGTTCTTGAAGGCATTCAAGTTCTCATAGAACTCACCGGCCTTGAGGATGGCGATAAGCTTTGAATCCTCAAAAACCTTGGTGCTATCTGCCGAGGCCACGACGCGATACGTATAGCGCGAGCGCTCCTTGAGCATGCCGAGGTAGAAGTGCTTGCCCCATGACGAGATCGGTGGGATCTGTTCGATAAGGTGGTTGCAGGCTTCCACCTTGGGAGGAATGTAGGCGCAAGCGTGGCCGCTGAAGACAGAGACCTTCTTGTTCGACCGAATGTATGTTCCGGTTAGATCGCAGGCACCGGCAGCTTCCCACTTGGCAACGATCGAGTACACGTCACCCTTGCGAAGGCGAGTCGTATAGGGCACGCCGGCCGGACGTCCGGTCGACGTAATGGCACGCGGAACGATCGTCACCTCAGTGTCATCCTCGGTTGCAACGATCGACAGCTCGGAGAGCATCTCAGGTGAGTTCTGGATCTTGGTGTAGCCCATCACCCGGTATTCCGTGCCCAGGATATTAGTGGGCAATCCGAGATAGGTGTCCGTGGTCTGGAAGCGACTGCTCAGGCCATAGACGCTCACCGGCATGTCGGAGGTGATATGGATCGCCAGGCGCTCCGGACTCTCGTGGGCACTGGCCTGGGCCATTGCGGGAAGTGAGACGTTAACAACCGTGTTGGCCTTCACCGTGACGGTGTTGTCGAATTGAATTCCTTCAACACGGATACGCACTGTGGCGTCGTAGCTACTGGTAACAAAGAGCTGAAGACGAAGACCGCCCTGACGTCCAGATTGATCTGTGATGCCGGCTTCACGGAAGTTCTTCATGAAGCACAACCAGAACTCTCGTCCTTCTGAACTGGTCTTTTCAACGTCGACTTGCGCCGAAGCAACGGTCAACCCGAAGAGTATGGATGCAAGAACCAAGAGGCGCATTATGGCTGCACCCTCATGCTGTGGTAGGCGGTTCCAGCCAACGAGCGGAGCTCAAGAATGTACATTCCCGAGGCGGCCTCCGAAGGAAGGATGGTCAGATCGTAACTGTTCTCGCCGGCGGTCGCATTGACCGTCCAGGAGCGGATGAGTCGACCCTGAATCGTCCGCATCGAAAGGTTCACAGGCTCATCGATCGGCACCCGAAACACGATCCGTGTGCGCTGATCAAAGGGATTCGGATAGTTTCCGGTGATGGATACCTCCGACCGTTGTCCGCCAATGATCGGACCGGTCCTATTGACCAGGCCACCGGAGGAGCGCGTGATGGGATACGAAACGTCTTCGGCCACAACAGACTGTACATCGATCTGTCCGAGTCGCTCCGGACCACCAATGCCTTCGAGCAGAAGGAAGCAGACCGTATCGCCTGTAGCCGGACGGCTGTATTCACACGACAGGATCGCGTATGCCT
>VERF01000123.1 GCA_018882895.1 Candidatus Kapaibacterium sp. | reverse complement strand
TGCCAGCACCTTCATTCACGCCATCGAAAAGCGTCAAGGACTAAAGATCGGATGTCCGGAGGAGGTTGCCCTGCAACAAGGCTTCCTCACGCCGGAAGAGTTTCTGTCCAGCGTGGCGCAGCTTCCAAATTCAAGCTACCGACAGTACTGCGAGTCAATCGTCCGCCTATGACCCCTGCAACACGTTTTCAGCGCATCTCAACGGCGGTGCAGAGTTCCTTCGCGGAATTCGTCCAGCGAACCACATCCACCGGGATCACGATCCTGGTTGTGACGGCCATTGCGCTGATATGGACCAACTCACCTTGGCACGACAGTTACGAGGCCTTTCTTCACCAGCCGGTGAAGTTCGTCTTGGGTCCGCTCGACCTATCCTTCTCCCTCGAACACTTCGTCAACGACGGGTTGATGGTCCTCTTCTTCCTCGTCGTCGGCCTTGAGATCAAACGCGAGCTTCTCGTTGGCGAACTCTCGTCACGCCAGAAGGCCCTCCTGCCGATGATCGCGGCAGTCTTCGGCATGGTCGGCCCGGCCATCACCTACCTGCTTTTCAATGCGGGTACGGATGCGGCACGGGGCTGGGGGGTTCCGGTAGCAACCGACATCGCCTTCGCGCTGGGTGTGCTTGCACTGCTGGGTAACAGGGTGCCAACCGGCCTACGAGTTTTCCTTGCCGCACTGGCGATCGTCGATGATCTGCTGGCCGTGCTGGTGATCGCCGTTTTCTACACGGCAGCTCTGAACATACCGATGCTTCTGCTGGCTCTGGCCATTGTTGTGGTGCTGTACGGCGGAAACCGCCTCGGCATCCACTCGCTCTGGTTCTATGGAGTACTTGGCTTTGCCCTATGGTTGGTGGTTCTTGCCAGCGGCATCCATGCAACCATCGCCGGCGTTGCCTTGGCCATGTGCATTCCGGCCCACTCGCGGATCGATCGCATTTCGTTCTTCACACGGTCCCGGGATCTGATCGAACAGATCAGCCGCCGAACAGAGACCGATGAGGACGAGGGAAAGCAGCTCGATGCCGTCCATGCCCTCGAGGAAATGTGCGAACATGTTCAGACGCCACTTCATCGTATTGAGCATGGACTTGGCAAGGTCGTCTCATTCGGCATCATGCCCTTGTTTGCGCTCGTCAACGCCGGCGTGGTGATCTCTCCATCCATGATCGCTGGTCTCACCAGTCCGATTGGCCTCGGCATTGCCCTCGGCCTCTTTCTTGGCAAACAGGTTGGCATCACCGCATCGGTGTGGGCATCGGTGCGCCTCGGCATCACGCGGCTTCCGTCAGGGGTCACAATGGCACAGATGTATGGTGTGTCCCTATTGTGCGGCATCGGCTTTACAATGGCACTGTTCGTGGCACACCTTGCATTTATCAGCCCTGAGCATCTCGACATGGCAAAGCTCAGCATCCTTGTCGGCTCAGCCCTGTCGGCGGTTACCGGAGCGATCATTCTAAAACGTCAGTTGCCACACCAAGCCCCCTCAAAAGCATGATCATCTATCAGGTCGAAGTGACCGTCCCGGCTGATCTGGTGGATCAGTGGATAGAGTACATGACGTCACATCATATCGACGACGTCGTTGGCACCGGTATGTTCATCCGATCGGAACTTCATCGGTTGACGGATCCCATCGTGGAAGGCCACTCAGTGTTCCGCGTGCGCTACACATGTGAGAGTCAGGATAAGCTCACACGCTACCGCGCCGAATTTGCACCGGCACTGATGGCCGATCACACCCGCATCTTTGGTGATCGCGTCGTTGCAACCCGGAGCGTCTCCGAGCGCATCTGGTCGACGGAGCGCTAACAACATGTTGTCGGCTCTGAAGGGGCTTGCTACCGTCCGTGGACGTAAGATGGTCGAGGCCGTCACCGGCATGCTCCTGCTTGCCTTCTGCGT
>VERF01000084.1 GCA_018882895.1 Candidatus Kapaibacterium sp. | reverse complement strand
GTGATGTTCGACTCCATCATCCTCAGCGCAGGGAATGATTCGAGCATGCTTCTCTTTGGAATGCCGGGCTTGCGAGTTGCCACTGGACGAAATTCAGCGTTCCAGGTGGCATTCCCGTTTGCCTACGTCGATGGCGAGTTCATGATGGTGCCTATTCCTACCATCGGTTACTTCGTGAGAATGTGATGAAGAAGGGAACGACCATTTGCCTCGTGCTCTTGTTAAGCACCGTTATGTTTGCGGCGGCTCAGGATGCTCGTTGGACGGATACCCTCACGACGAAGACCATTGAACGTCACGATGGAAGCATCATGCGCGGCAGGATCACTGCGATGGATGCTCGCGAACTGACGGTTCTGCTATCCGACGGTACGCGACTCGTTCTGCCCAAACACCTTATACGCTCGATCACGTCGGCAGGCGAGCAAGTGACTGCCAGAGTGGAAGGTGACGAGGTCGTTCCCACGGCGATGTATGTTCTTACCTCGGGCGCAATGCCCATGCCGAAAGGAAGTTCAACCCTTCAATTCAACTTGGCAGGAATGGCACTTGAGGCCTTCCCAAGCGAGCGTTTCAGTGTTGGACTGATCTCATCCTGGTTCAGCGCACCTATCGTGGCTACGGCGATGTACCGCATGCCTCTTTCTGATAACGTTTGGCTTGGTGCAGGTGGCTTTGTTGGCTGGGGCGGGAGTTTGGCCGATAGGAACTTTCTTGCTGCGCCGGCGCTGACGTTGACGGTTTTATCGGGCTCTGCGTCGCTCTCGCTGACAGGGGGCTACGGGGCCACGTCACTCCAGGTAGAGGCATATACTCAACCCGACTACTCCGCATTGCGCGACACGCTGCAGATAACCTCGCCCCGCGCCTATGCAGCCCTTGGTGTATCGCTGAAGCTTGCGCGCAAGATCAGATTGATCGTCGATGCATTCATGATCTCCGGCTCGGGATCTGTTACGCTGCCCGATGGGCGTTGGATATGGACAAACGATTACAACTACTACGATCCAAGTTCAGATTTCACCCGATCATTCCAGACCTACTCAAACATTTTCATCATCCCAGCCATCCGCTGGGAGTACGGAGCGAGTTCATACTGGCAGTTTGGCTTCGCAGGGTACAAGGGGAACCTCCTGAACCTGGAGGATAACTCGAACTGGTCGCCCCTTCCAATTCCAGTTGTGCAGTGGGTGATCACTCTTTGAACAACATAGGTACTCGGTGAGTTAGGGTCATGGAAGGAAGTTAAGTTACATGTGTTCCTAGTGGTTGTTTCTCATTCGTGGTGACCTCTATGTTGCGCCCTTCATTAACAGAACAGCCGTCCGGAGAATCAGCTATGATGTGTCGCCACTTCCTCGTTTCTGCCCTCTTGATTGCCACGACACTGACTTTTTCAAGCACTGCTCTACGCGCACAAGGTTGTGTGGCTGTTCGTGGAGGGACGATGTGCGGCACCAATACCGGCAACACCTTCAACCTCAGTGCCGGTGAGTTCAACATCGTCACGGGTGCGCGCTACTTCAAGTCATACAGGCACTTTCGTGGTGACCATGAGGAATCATACCGCGTTGAGCAGGGCACTGAAGTGATAAACCATGCAGGATCGATTGATGTCGGTCTGAGCTATGGTGTTACGGACCGGTTGTTTGTGAGCGCTATAGTTCCACTTGCCTATAACGACCGTTCATCAATGTACGAGCACGGTGGGAATCCAAAATTCGACAGTACAGGCGCGGTGACCGGAACTTGGAAGGGTGATCGACGGCTTACATCGTCAGCAGGACTTGGTGACGTGAGGTTCTCCGTTGGATACTGGCTCTTTGATCCGGTAACATCTACGTCGAATTTTTCAGTTGCTCTTGGTGCTAAGCTTCCAACTGGGAAATACGATGTGGTAGACGATTTCTACAATCAAGGCGCACAAAAGAACCAAACGGTTTCTGGCGTGGTCGATCAATCCATCCAGCTTGGTGATGGTGGATATGGCATCACGGCAGACGTGCAGGGTATTCAGACGCTCGGCACAGACCTAGTATTCCTGTCGAATCTCTTCTACATGGCAAATGTGACGAATACGAATGGTGTGCGTCAACGAACCGCCGCTGCAGCAGATGCACCGGACTCGGCAGAGTTTTCGAGTGCAGATCAGTTTGGTGTGCGCTTGGGAGTGATGTACGGAATGTTCAACGGTTGGACTGCGTATCTCGGGGCACGTGCTGAAGGAGTTCCGTCCACAGATCTGATAGGAGGAAGCGCTGGGTGGCGTCGCCCGGGCTATGTAATCAGCATTGAGCCGGGCATCGGTTACTCGACATCGTCCCTGTCCGTGTTCTTCAGCGCACCTATAGCCGGATATAGGAATCGAGTTCAGAATTACATCGATAAGATTCGGACGCAGCAGCGTGGCGTCGAGGTTATTGGTGATGCTGCGTTTTCCGATGTCCTCTTCAACCTTAGCGTCAGCTATCGCTTCGGTGGCAGTCATAGCATGTAACGTTTTGCAAGCTTCGCGGAGATGGACGCTGTCGTAGTTTTGTGGCCCACGAATCTTGGAGTCCTACCATGACACTCGCCGACCTTCGCACTTCCCACGAGAACACACTTGAAGCCGCTATCAAAGCCAATGCTGAAAGGACCTTTCATGCGCATTGGCCGGAGGCACCAAGCGGGAAGATCTACGGTGAGACGGCCAATGATGAGGCCTTGGCACGCTTTCAGTCGCAGCTGAATAGCCGTTTCGATCGCCTTGGCGCTGCCGAGACGTGGATGGGTGAGGAGGCTTCTCCGTACGGATTCGACCTCGGAATCACCTATCCGGCATACACGGTTGATGAGCTTGTGGATCGTGCCTCATCCGCACAAGTGGCATGGCAAGCACTAACCCCGGTTGATCGGGCGGCCATCCTCGTTGAAGCCCTTGAGCGCGGATCTAAGTCGTTTTTCGAGATCGGCTATGCTACGCAGCACACCACGGGTCAGGGATTCGTGATGGCCTTTCAGGCCTCCGGTCCTCATGCATTTGACCGAGCACTTGAAGCCACGGCGCTCGGTCTTGCTGCGCAGACGTCGTTCACATCAAATGTGATGTGGACCAAGCCGATGGGGAAGACCAGCGTCAGCATCGAGAAGTCGTATCGCCTTGTGCCCCGTGGAATCAACCTCGTGATCGGATGTTCGACGTTCCCGGTGTGGAACACCGTCCCTGGAATGTTTGCGGGATTGGTAACCGGTAACAGCGTCATCGTCAAGCCCCATCCGGGCTCTGTTTACCCCATCGCGATCGTCGTGGCCGTCCTGCGAGACGTGCTTGTTGAGTTGGGCTTGGACCCTAACGTCGTTCAGCTGGCCGTGGACACGGCTGCCAAGCCCCTTGCCCTTGATCTTGTGCATCATCCTGCCGTTGGTATCATCGACTATACGGGCGGTCCGGTCTTTGGAGCCATTATCGAACGTGCCGCATCGGAGCATCGCAAAGTTGTGTTCACGGAGAAGGCAGGAGTGAACTGTGTGATCCTCGACTCAACCGATGATCTTGATAAGGCAATGGAGAATCTGGCCTTCTCGCTGACATTGTACTCGGGTCAAATGTGTACGGCTCCACAGAACATATTCATCGCCAAGAATGGCATGATGGCAGGGGGCGAGCCCGTTTCCGTCGAAGTCGTTGCAACGAAGCTTCGTGAGAAGATCGATTCTCTTGTGTTCAATGAGAAGACTGGCCCGGGCACACTTGGCGCTGTTCAGAATCCCTTTACTGCGGCACGCGTGGCCGAGGCCGCTGCACTCGGGTTTGATGTCATCCGCGGGAGCGAACCGGTTGCTCAACCCGGATTTGATGGCTCGCGCTCAATGTCGCCCCTTGTGCTCAAGACCGACACGTCGCGCTCGGATGTCTATACCAAGGAATGGTTCGGTCCGATCTCTTTCCTGATTGTAACTGATTCATTCGACGAATCGCTGCGTCAGGTGACGGATAGTATCCGTCAGCACGGTGCGTTGAGTAGCCTGGTCTTTACGTCCAACCCCGAAAGTATGCAGCGCGCCGAAGACGCGATCGTATCTGCAGGCGCTCCCGTTGCATTCAATTTCAACAGCTTTGTCTGGGTCAACCAGTCAGCTGCATTCAGTGATTTCCATGGCACGGGCTGCACACCAGCAGGCAACGCCACCTTTGCTGACTGGCAGTTTGTGACCAACAGGTACAATGTGGTGGGTGTGAGGAAGCAAGCGTAGGGGAGAGAGTAGTTACTAGTTACTAGTTACTAGTTACTAGTTACTAGTTACTAGTTACTAGGTACTAGGTACTAGTTACTAGGTACTACTCCACCGCCTGTTTGACATCTGCCAGCAGGTCTTCAACATCTTCTATGCCGCACGACAGGCGGACGAGTCCATCGGTGACGCCGAGGCGCTCTCGTTGTTCCTTTGGGATAGATCCGTGCGTCATGCTGACTGGGTGGCAGACCAGAGATTCTACGCCGCCGAGAGATTCAGCCAGGGTGAAGAGTTTGAGTTTGTTCGTAACAGCGACTGCGCGCTCCAGGGATCCGAGTTCTATGGAGATCATGCCACCAAAGACTGACATTTGGCGCTTGGCCAGTTCGTGCTGGGGATGACCGGGTAGACCGGGGTAATGCGTAGCGAGAATCCTCGGATGCTGTGCACAGAATTCCGCGATCCGTTGCGCGTTTGAACTGTGTCGGTCCATGCGCACGGCGAGAGTTTTGGCTGACCGCAGAAGAAGCCAGCAGTCAAAAGGTCCGGGCACGGCTCCGGCTGCATTTTGGATGAAGCCAAGTTGCTCGGCGAGGGCTTCGTCGTTGGTCGTGACGATGCCGCTGACCAGGTCGCTGTGACCACCCAGGTACTTTGTAGCGGAGTGAACCACGATGTTGGCACCGAGTTCGAGTGGGCGCTGCGCATAGGGGGTAGCAAAGGTATTGTCAACCACCATCATGCACCCTGCATCCTTTGCGACGGCCGATATCGCCGTGATGTCCGTGATGGTCATCATCGGATTCGTAGGCGTCTCCGTGTATATCATGCGTGTGTTCGGACGAACAGCGTTTGCCACATTCGCAGGATCTCGCATGTCAACATAAGAGAAGTCCAAGCCGAAACGCCGCAGGATGCGCTCGGCAAGACGGAATGTGCCGCCGTACATGTCCTCGGCCATGATCACATGGTCGCCCGACGAGAGGAGGCGCATCAGGGCATCGATAGCTGCCAGGCCGCTACCGAAGGCGAAGGCATCAACGCCCCCTTCCATCGCAGCAAGATTATCTTCCCAGGCAAAGCGCGTCGGGTTCTGAGTACGTGCATACTCAAACCCTGTGTGCCGGCCGATCTCGTGCTGAGCGTAGGTAGATGTCTGAAACAGAGGGACGGTTACGGCACCCGTGAGCTTCTCGGGCTCCTGCCCGACGTGAATGGCCTTCGTGGCGAACTTCATTGCTTCTCCTCAAAACGAAACGAGCCACCAAAGGCGGCTCGATTGAAAGATCGATGGAAACCGGTCAGCGGTTAAAGAAGAACTTCTCGGCCTTCCGGAAATTGCTGCCCTGCATCACGCACATGTACACGCCTTCAGGAAGTTCCGAGATCGACTGGGTGTGTTCGTGAAGTCCACGCGCCGATGCACCTTTGAATACGTCCATCACACGCTTGCCGAGCATGTTGTAAATGGCGATATCGACAAGAGACTCATCGCCGGCCAATTCAACTCGGGCAGAGAAGACTTCTGCACTCACGCGCGTCGATACGATCCGCGGCGGTGCAATCGCCGAATCACGTCCTGTGTTGGTCTTTGTTTGCGCCCGCTCGTCCGAGGCATACTTGCGCACCGTCAGTGCCTTCAAACCGCTTGCGACTGCTCGCGTGACCGGAGACAGCGATGCAGCACTAGCCTTGGTTGACGAGGCCTTGCCTCCCCCTGCGCGCTTGTCATTTTCAGCGAAAGCAGTTGTTGACAGCAAAAGCAGTGCAACGACAAGCGTCGTGGCATAACTCCTGGCTATATGGGCAAGAATGTATTTCATCTGCAGTGCAAGATACGGTCTAGAATCCCTCCAAACAATAATCATGCCATGGCAGAAAAGAAAAGCGGCAGTCCGTGGGGACTGCCGCCTTTCAGATTTCTATCTATATGGTTCGATCAATCCTGGATCAGCAGCGACTGCGTCCGATCGAAGTCCACCGTTCGCATTCTGATGAAGTAGGCACCCGAAGCCAGGCCTTGTGTATCGAAGCTCATGTCGTAGTTGCCCCATTGGAGGTTGGCGCTGACAAGTGTACGAACCACAAGTCCTTGTGAGTTAATGACTTCAATAGTCACCGGAGCAGAGATGCCCACCCCGAACTCAACCTTGGCGGTACCTGACGTCACCGGGTTTGGAGACACAGGTGCGATCATCGAACGTGCTCCTGTAACCGTGATTACGCGGCGAGCCAGAGCACAGTTGAAGATGCCGGTCGAGTCGCCACTGGTCGTGCCAACAAGGCAAGGGCGTCCAAGGTCGATTTCAAGTGCCTGCTTGGCAGTGAACTTGTCGGAAAGCAACAATGTGGTGCCGAATGAGAAGAGAGCGCCATTGGCAGCGATCGGGTTTGGCCCTGATGCCGTAAACGTCATTCGGGCAACATCCTGAGAAATCGTCGTGATCGCAGGCCCTGTGATTGTCCAGCCCGGCGCAGAGGCTTCCACGCGTACCGTTCCGTTCGAAAACGAGATCGTCGACGGGTCGAATACAACGTCGGCCTTAAATGTCCGCAGACCTGCCGCATTCCAGTCATTTGAGGAGGCGGAAACTCGGAAAGTTGCAGGTGTACCGGGGTTGCGAGTTTCCGTACCGTTGAGATCGTTCGAAAGCGTCATCGATACCGGGACAACAAATCCGATTCCGGTTGCCTTGGAGATGACGGTCTTGAACGGCGTCGACTCGCCCTGCGCATAGCCATCAATTTCAAACTGTGCTGAATAGCCTCTGTCGTTCCATGGGGAGGCACTTGGCTCCGTCGGCGTGAATTGAACTGAAACCTTACAGGACTGCCCGGCCGTCAAAATGATAGGCAATGTTACCAACTGGCCACCTGCATCAACGATGCGTGTGATCTTGAATGCGGCTGCCTCCGGACCGGACGTGCGGATATCCTTGATCTCAAGGGGCTTGATGGACTGACTCGGGTTGTTGATGTTGAACTCGAGAGTAGGAGTATCGCAGTTAGCGAGGTTCCGGCCGAAGTTCACGTCCTCGGTGCTGATATCAGGAGCAGAGCATGACGCAACGGAGATGGTTTGAACATGTGGGCCTACAGGGGTAAGAGTTGTCGCGTCGACACCAGTACCTGGAGTTGCATCGTGGACGACTTCGAGAGATGCTGTTGAAGCTCCGCCGAATCCGTTCGGCCGTGTGTATGATACCGTTATGGCCGTTGTACCGCCGTTTGGAGCGACCGTGAGCGGAAGCCCCGGGTTCGAAACCAGAACATATCCAGCGGGCGCACCTGCGGCAAGTTGAAGCGCCGAAATGGTAAGTGGCATCGATCCGCCATTGGAGATCGTGAAATCACGTCGAGCTTCGATGCCGTAATCCGTTTCAGCGCATGTCAGGGTGATCGGCTGAGAGCTGATCTTCGGAATGATGCCTTCACCGGCAAGGCGCGCTGACCGTGGTTCTTGCGCAGTAGCCCAGACCGGGATGATGCTGACGGTGTCAATTTGCTCTGCACCCGGACGGAAGAAGACTTCAATATCAACTGAGTCGCCGCGGAGTTTGGCCGTCGTTACTGGTGAGCCACCCTTGATCAGGTTGCCGATTTTAAACACGTAATTGGCTTCCGTAGATCCATTAGGGAAGTACTTGCCGCCTGTGACAAAGTTCACGTCGTTCAGAATGATCTCCTGATTGCCAGTGTTGTAGACCTTGACGCGCCATGGATGGCGTGTGCCTACGCGGCGCTGCAACCAGTCGTAACCTGTGATGCCCGGGCCCGGGGTTTGCGTGCTACCGGTCCATGTTGAGACAGAGTCCGGACCGTCCCCATTGTTTGTGAACGTGATGTCCTTCGTCTCATTGACAATCTCTGCGCTCAAAAAGCACACATCCTTGAGTTCGACGCGCCCCTTCGGAGGAATCGAGATCGGAAGTGCAGGCGTGAATCCGGCAGACAGTGAGAACGATGTGGTGTTATATCCGGTGATTGCTGTGATGATCAACGTATCCGAACCAGGGTTCTCGATCAAAAGCGGTCCACAGAACTTTTCGTTGAGTCCCCGTGTGCCAGCATCAAAGTCACGAACCTTTATCCGTGGAATGGCGGCAACACCCGACATGCCGTGCTTAAAGATTCCACAGCTGGTGTTGATCCGAATGGTGTCAAGGTCGAAATCCTTCGTCACATCGGCAGTTTCCCGGGTGCCCGTGTACTGGATGTCGATAGCGTACGTTCCGC
>VERF01000122.1 GCA_018882895.1 Candidatus Kapaibacterium sp. | reverse complement strand
CCTTCTTCCACCCAGATGCCGCGCGTCTCATCGAAATGCCACAATGGAATCGATGCATCCGCTGCGCCGGCGGTCGGATAGGTAAGGGTTGCCGTTGCGCCTTGACGCAGGTTAAGGGGCTGACCCTTGCTGCCGGTAAGCCGCACACGCAGCACTCCGTAGGAGATCAGCTCGGTCGATGATCCATCCGCACGCAGTGCCGCCATGTCGCCCGAGAAACTGTCGTAGAAGTTTGGCGCCGTCGGATCCAGATATCGCGCCGCTACACTTATGGTTCCGGAGTAGGTGTTGCCTTGGGCATCGACGTAGCCATTCGCCGGTAGGTCGACACTAGCAGAGCCAACCTTCACCGTTCCTCCTCGCAATGCATCGATGGAGTGCGTCTCCGCTGATCGCTGAAGCATCAGCAACATTGTTGTGGTCTTCGACGCCGATGGGTAGGCGGCTCGTGCACCTGTGAAGTAGCCGCCTTTCGAGACGACCACCACCGCGCGGGTAGAGGGCACCGTCACGTCACTCAACACAAACACACCATTGGCGTTCGTGGTGGCTGTCTTGCCATGCCCCTTGACCAAAGCCCCGGCAACAGACTTGCCGGCTTCGTCCACCACCCTGCCGACCAGCGTCGTGCGTACACTCGACCCGTCATACGGTAGTTCCGGATCGACGTATGTATTACAAGACGTTAGCGCAACGAGGATTGCTGAGAACAAGGTCCAGATTAAGTACCTCATGGCGAGCTCCTTCGTGAACGTGAGCAAAACCTATTCTTCGAGGAACATTCAATAAGCGACCTCGGAAAAATAGACTTCGACAACTCCACCGGCAAGGAATTCTACATGAATTGGGAACTTACTTTAACGTGTATACCCTCACGCGCCCCGTGCCCGTGCCATTTGGCGTATTCGCCCCACCAGATGATATGCCCGCCAATCGGGAGCCATCGCCGGAGAAGGTGAACGCTGAGGGCGTGTCTGACTGCGATTGAGCACTCCACGGAAGCAAGCGCTTAAGCTGTTGCGTGCGAAGCGTCATAAGCGTCGGCAGAGCCCCCTGCGTGTACATGCGGGACACATATTCGGCGTCATCCGGGGAGATGGCCATGATCGACGCCTGGGTTTGGATACGGGAGACTATCGATCCGGTCACAAGGTCTATGGCCGTGAGTCCGCCCGTGGTGCCGCTGCTACCTCGACCATACAGGATGATGATCTTTCCGGATGGTGAGAGTGCGGCCGACTCGCTGACGGTAGTTGAATCGCTTGCACCGTCGTATGTACGGACCACATCGCCCGTAGCAAGATCTATCGTGAGAATCGCTGCATTTGAGTATCGCTGGATAACGGCGAAGTTGTCTCCCTGCAGGCCAATGAAGTTGAACTGCTTCGCTTGTCCTGCTATGGAGATCGTGCGGCGTTGCGCTCCGGTGGAAGCGTCGTACTCAATGATGCTGGATGAGGTGGATGTGTCTGCGACAACGTACACCGACGCTCCGTCGGCCGTGATGTGCTGTCGACCCGAGGCGTTGACTTGGCCAACAACCTGACCCGTAGCTGCATCAAAGACCGTCGTGCCCTTGCTGGTCATCAGCGCTACGCGCTGACCGTTTGCCACGAAGCGCAATGAGGTTGGAAACTGCGTAGTACCCTGTACTGCTGCGCTCCACTGCTTGGTGCCGGTGGTTGCGTCATACAGATGAACGTTCTGCTGTGTCACCACGGCAACTCTACTTCCATTGCCATTCAGTGCCACCATCCGTGCCGCTTCCCCATCCGGCAGTGGTATGTCCAGGTACTCCGTCGTTACGCCGCTGCATGCCTTGAGGTTGCCCGCATCAAAGACCGTTCCAGCAGGAATTGCCGCTACCGGCGTAGAAGGAAATGTCAGTGCTTCCGTGCTGTAACCCTCCAGGGTAAGAGCCGTGCCACCGGGCACCGTCATGACGAACTTGCCCGTGG
>VERF01000083.1 GCA_018882895.1 Candidatus Kapaibacterium sp. | reverse complement strand
TGCCACCGAGAGTGGTCGAAGCCATCAATGCGAAGATCGAAGCCACACAGCTGGCTCAACAGCGCGAGAACGAGGTCCGCGAGGCCGAAGCCGAGGCTCAAAAGCAGCAAGCACGGGCAAGGGGCGAATCGGAATCGGCCATCATCCGCGAGCGCGCTCAGGCAGATATCACCATGCTACGTGCCAAGGCGAAGGCCGACGCACTGATGCTCGAAGCCAAGGCCGAGGCCGATGCCAATGAGATGCGCATGCGATCACTTTCGGCACCACTCATCCAGTACGAACTCATCAAACGCTGGAATGGCACCCTTCCAACAGTGACGAGCGGCACAGTGCCAATGCTCGACATTCAATCGATCCTGCAGCCGAAGAAGTAGGACGGCTGCGCCGTGCGCCCGTCATCCCGGCGTAGGCCGGGATCCATACGCCGAGGATGACACAATCACGCATGGATTCCCGCATTCGCGGGAATGACGGCACGTCATGGATTCGCACCACGCCTAACACGCCCTGCTGCAGCTCAGCCCACGGCTTCAGCTCGCGGGACGCTTGGCATCCTTACCGAATCTCTCCGATCCGGCGGATAGCGTTTGCTTCTCGTTCCGGATGCATGTACTTGGTAAGGTGCACCATCAAGCCATACTTATCATCAAGAGCCATGCTTGTAATGATGAATCCCGCCTTGAGCTTTGGGACGAGCACCGCATTGTTCGATGCGTAGTGTTTTGACGTTACCAGTTGAAAGCCCAACGCTTGGGCGTGTTCCAGAACATGCGCCAGAATGCGCGTATAAAGCCCCTTGCCCCGATGAGCCGCATCAATGGCCGTGTTGCACATGTAGAGTGTTTCATGGTCCACTTGATACCCATAGGTCCAACCTATCAATACTCCATCATGCTCAAGTGCCCACTGCATTCGCCATGCCTTGGGGAAGGCTTCGCTTCTGACCTGGGCAAGCTGACGCTCTTGGTCCGATAGGTGAGATGTCATGTCAACGACGAGTGACGTCTTGAAGTACTCCGCATGCTTCGCTACATAGGCAGCATGAAACTCCTCAGCGGTCATGTCCCGCAGTGTGTAGCCGTTATCAAGGTTGTGCATAGCAAAGTGACGAGTGACGAGTGACAAGTGACGAGTGACGAGTGACGTTATCAGTAATTCCGTAATTCCGTAATTCCGTACTTCAGTACTTCAGTAATTATCCTACACGCCTGGTTCTCACACACCAGCACGCCGCCTTCGGGGGCAGATTGGTAGGGATACTTTGCAGGTGCAAGGAGCGTGAGCGAGGCTTCGTCCTGTGGACGGTGGATGAAGACGGCTGAAGGGTCGAAGGGCGTCATGAACCGGCGCTGGGCAGCATGAGCCTCGGGGCCGGTAGAGCAGAAGAAGACCTGCTTTGTGCCATGCACAAGCGTATCCCAGGCACACAAGAGCATGCAGAATCCGGGGGCCATGCGGGCAAGGGGCTGACCATACGTTTGCACACAACCGCGGGCGGCATCGAGCAGACTCTCATTGTGGCAGATGGAGCCGACGCTGGCAAAGAGCCAGGCAGCCATGCTGTTGCCGCAGGGATAGGCGCTGTCGTAGCCCGACTTCTGACGCACCGGTACGTCGGTGACGTGTGCCGACGTCATGCGGAGCGCCCCGTCGTCATCCATAAACTCAGATAGAATGCGCTCCGAGGCTTCGACCGCGCTGCTGAGGTAGCGAGATTGGCCGGTGCTCTGATAGAGCTCCACCGAGGCCCAGCCCATCATGGCTACGTCGTCGAGAAAGGGGCTGATAGCCCCCTGCCCCATACGCATGCGGTGCACAGTGAGCGGATGATCGAAGGCCTGCCAGGCCTGTTCGGCCATACGCAGCAGCTCGGGTGCATCGAAGGCGCGTGCGGCCCGCGCAAGCGCGCCGATCATGAGGCCGTTCCAGTCGGCAAGCTGCTTGTCATCGGTAAGGGGCGGCACTCGCTTCGTACGCAGCACAAGAAGCTCTCGGCGGAGCGCTTCCCACTCTGCCGATGCACAGAGCTCGCGCAGCCGTGTGGTCTTGACGTGCAGAATGTTCGACGTCATGGGCTCGCCAGTTGCCTCGTCGGCAAAGTTGCCGTGCTCTCGTACGCCTATTAGCTCGAGCAAGGTCGCGTCGACGCTTGAGATCTCGCTCCTGTGCCAGACGTAGTACTTCCCTTCCACACCTTCGCTGTCGGCATCCTGGGCGGAGTAGAACGCCCCGTTCGCACCGGTCATGTCCCGACGCAGGTAGTCTGCGATCTCCATCACCACCTGACGATACAGCGGGTCCTGCGTGACCTGCCACGCCTCGGTGTAGGCCATCATCATCATGGCCTGGTCGTAGAGCATCTTCTCAAAGTGTGGCACAAGCCACTCGCGATCCGTGCTGTAACGGTGGAATCCAAAGCCCACCTGATCGTAGATGCCCCCGGCGCGCATCGCGTCGAGCGTGGCGCAGACCATGCTCAGCAGCCCCTTATCACCCGTGCGATGCGAGATCCGCAACAGCACAAGCAGGTGATGGGGCGATGGGAACTTGGGCTTGACCGAGAAGCCGCCATGCACGTCGTCGAACATTCGACGGTGATGATCGGCAACAATCTCAAAGACGTTCTCCGGAACGGCACCACGGAACGATGCCTCTGCCTGCTGATGCAGAGCAGAAGTGATCTCCTTGGCGGTTTCGATGACCTTGGCATGGTCGAGAACCCACACCTCTTTCAAACGCGCCAGCAGATCAAGAAAGCCCAGACGGCCACCATGAGAGTATCGCGGGAAGTACGTGCCGGCAAAGAACGGACGCCGCTCGGCATCCATCACGATGGTAAGGGGCCACCCACCATGTCCGGTAAGTGATTGGCAGACATCCATGCACATGGCATCGACGTCCGGACGTTCCTCTCGGTCGACCTTGATGCTAACGTAGTTGGCGTTCAGATACTGGGCCACATCAGCATCCTCAAACGACTCATGCTCCATGACGTGACACCAATGACACGTGGCATAGCCGACGCTCACAAACAGCGGCTTGTTCTCGGCACGTGCCTTGGCAAAGGCCTCCTCGCCCCATGGATACCAATCCACAGGGTTATAGGCATGCTGAAGCAGGTACGGCGATGCCTCGTGAATGAGGCGGTTCGGCACGCGCTCTAAGCTCATCCCTGTGCGTACACCTTGGAGATCGTCGGAATCAGATACTCGTCAAAGGCACGCTGCATATCGTAGTCCGGATTCCATCCCCAATCACGTCGAGCTGCCGAGTCATTCACATCGGCGCACCATGAGTCAACGATGGCCTGACGCTTCGGATGCGGAGCATAACTGATCTCGGCATTGGGGAATGCTGACTTGACCTTTGTGGCGATCTCTTCTGCCGAAGGGGCGAAGGCGCCGATGTTGTACACTCGCTGCGTGAGATTCTCGGCCGGAGCAGCGGCAAGATCGAGCAGCGCCTTGACGCCATCGGGCATGGCCATGAAAGGAATGCGCGCGTCCGGACGCACAAAGCAGGCATAAGCCTTGCCCTGAGCGGCGGCATGGATCATCTCCGGCGCGTAATCGCTCGTGCCCCCTGTCGGCACCGTCGTGGCCGAGATCAATCCCGGAAAGCGCAGCGCGCGGAAGTCAAGCACCTTGACGCCGGCTTCGTCGGTAAGCTGACCAAACCGGTCGCTCATGTAGCCGCCAAGCTGCTCGCAATACACCTTGTTGATGCCGTACATCGTCGTTGGCTGCAAATACTCGAACTCGGTCACCGCGCCGGCAGACGTCTTCTGCTCCACCGAGCGCATGCCGTAGACGGCGATGGTGCTCGGGAACAAGAACTTCACGGCACGTCCCGTGCGCGTGCCGATGCGGCGGGCCATCATCAGAAGGCCCATCGTGCCGTTCACGTTCACGTGATGGGCAAGCGCCGGGTTCTTCTCCGAACTCGTCGAGAGCAGGGCCGCCAGGTGATAGATCTCGTCGATGTCCTCGTTCTCAAGGTCAGCTACGACCTTCGGGTCGGACACGTCGCCCTGCACAAATCGATGCACGTGCGATGCAAGCCCCTCACCGAGAGCATTGAGGTCGAGCGCAATGATGCGCCGATCAGGTTGCGACGAAAGCGTTTCCAGAAGACTGTGGCCAATCTCACCATTGGCACCGGTAACAAGGGTTGTAATCATAGGCAACAAAACTACGGAGATTGCTTCAAGGGGGCGTACAGCCGCGAGTACTCCAGCAGGCCCTGCTGTTGCCACACATAGTCCTGGTCGTGATCCGGATAGCGACGTCCGAGCGACCCGTATCGGTGCAACGCTGGGGTCGACCAGTACCACTGCAGCAGGATCACGAACTGCTCGTTCGAGCCAAGGGCGCAGCACATCGGTAGCACCACGTTCACAAGCACCTCCCGGCGCAGGGCAGCCCCCTCGGAGGCGATGCGTACCCTCTCGGACCTCGTTACGGCCTCGTACAGTTCCGCCCCCTTCAGGTCGGCAGTGGTGCGGATCAGCTGTCCCATCGGCGAGGATGGCAGCAGCTGGCGCAACAGGCGCATCTGCTCCTGGCCGATCGGATGCGTGCGCTTGCGCCGTATACGGTCGAGCCACTCCGACATCATGGCCACAAGCGCCTCGTCGACGCCGAGCCGATCGATGAGCTCCACCGACCGCTGCATGTTGCGCTGAAGCCGCAAAAGTGCAGCACGCTGCACCTCTTCGATGCTCTGACCCGTGCCAACCACCGGCGGCTCGGTTCGACGCAGTGATCGCACCACGTCCATGTACGGCACCACAAGCGTCCACGGAATACGCTCAACAGGCACGTCATCCTCCATCACCACGTGCAGGATCACATCGCTGTAGCGTCGGTCACGCGAGTGGTCATGCTGCTCCCAGGCCGAGGAGCGGACGTGGAACTCACCGGCGCCTACCGTAACGATGCCGTCGGCCAGCACGGCAAGGTGAAGGTAGTCGGGCCCCTCATGCACGTTCACCGTGCCGGGCGATATGATCTGGATGACCTGACCCTTGGTGCACGTCCATCGACGTCCACCCAAGGCCAAGGCTCGGTGCGCTGCTCGCTGAAGCAGTCTCTCAGGAAGGTTTTCGATTGCCATGGGACATCTCCGTTTGATGTCCCTATGTGCAAGGAAGGGGGCTTAGCGTGACATCAGCACGTCATGCAGGCGGCGTGCCTCTGCCGAAATGCTCTGGATGCACGATTCGGTCGGGTCGATATAGAGCAGACCGCGCGAGACGTTGAACACCGCCGGACCGCCGCCGTTGGCAGCCATGGACTCGGATGCATCGCCCCCTTGCGAACCGATGCCCGGGATGAGAAACGGCACATCGGGGAACATACCCCGCACGTGGGCTAGCTCCTTGGTGTCGGTCGCTCCGACCACAAAGCCAAGGTCACCCGAGCGCTCCCACGTAAGCGCCGTGCGCATCACCCGCTCGTAAAGAGGCATGCCCGAGGAGTCTAATCGCTGAAAGTCATGGGAGCCCGGATTCGACGTCAGCCCCAGTACATAAACCATTTTACCTTCATGGGCCAGAAACGGCTCCACGGAGTCACGCCCCATATAGGGGGCCACCGTGATGGCATCGGCGTGCAGGTCATCAAAGCCAGCAACGGCATAGGCGGCAGACGTATTGCCGATGTCGCCGCGCTTGGCATCCAGGATCACGTAGCTGCCGGCGCAGTGTTCGCGCACAGCGTAGAGCGCATCGATTCCGGGTCGACCATATTTCTCATAAAAAGCTACGTTTATCTTGAAACACGTCGCAAAGGGGCGCACGGCATCGATGACGTCGCAGGCAAAGCGTTGCAGATCATTGGGTTGGCCCACGTAAGGGGCTGGCAGTTTCGCCCTATCGAGATCGAGTCCGACGCATAGACCACTGGATGGAATCATGGGTCAAAAATAGCCCCCTGCCTTAAAGAACACGATAAATTTCCCCGTCATAAACGAAATGCGAAGTGGGTTCGTTCTACCATTTGTCCCCTCATAAATGACGTGTGGCCGCCCCCAGATACGGCCCCCAGAACCGAAAGGCCACACGATCACCACAGACGCCCGAGCTCCAAACTCCCCTCCCCTGAGTCAGCCGGGCGTCTCTTTTTTTGTCTATGCATAGTTTCGCGTCACCAACGCCGACATTCATACCCTCAAAAGGTCATCCATGCTCCGCTCCTGTTTCCGATGGGCCCTAGCCATCGTCACCCCTGCGATGTTCTTCATCGGCTGTGCGTCCGCGCCGCCCCCTGCCCAGATGACCGACAAACCGGCATCGGAAAAGGACAAGAAGATCAAGCCGTACGACAAGGTGATCACCAAGGAGGCAGTCTCGGACTCGGGACTCTTCATCGTGCACCGCATTGATGAGAAGGTCTTCTACGAGATTCCCACAACACGCCTCGGCAAAGAGCTTCTGCTGGTGAGCCGCATCGCCAAGACGCCACAGGTGGGATACGGTGGTGAGGAGAACAATACCGAGGTGATCCGCTGGGAACGCAAGTATGACAAGATTCTTCTGCGCACGATCTCCTATGTGAACGTGGCTGCCGATTCGGCACCGATCTCACGGGCTGTCAAGGCATCAAACTTTGAGGAGATCATACGTGCCTTTCCGATCCAGGCATACAACAAGGACACGTCGGCCGTGATCATTGACGTGACCGATATGTTCACCTCGGACGTGGGCATTCTCACGCCCGGACGTGGGGTGCGCCAGGAGTACAAGATGGGCGGGGTCGACAAAGAGCGCTCGTACATCGAGTATGCCAAGAGCTTCCCTACCAACATCGAGGTCGAGAACGTGGTGACGTTCTCCGCCGAAGCGCCTTCGCAAAACTCGGCCTCCAAGACCATGTCGTTCACGATGCACCACTCGATGGTTGCGCTGCCGGAGAACCCCATGCTACCGAGGCTTGCCGATCCGCGCGTTGGCTTCTTCTCGCTGCGACAGACCGACTATGCCCGTCCGGAATCCGAAGCGGTGACGCGCGAGTACATTCTGCGCTGGCGCCTTGAGCCAAAGGACACGGCAGCATTCCAGCGCGGCGAACTTGTTGAGCCGATCAAACCCATCACGTACTACATCGATCCGGCCACACCGGTCAAGTGGAGATCGTGGCTCAAGAAGGGCATAGAAGATTGGAATCCCGCCTTTGAGGTTGCGGGCTTCAAGAACGCGGTGCGCTGCATCGATCCGCCAACGCCGGAGGAAGACCCCGATTGGTCGCCCGAGGATGCTCGCTACAGCGTGATCCGCTACTACCCTTCGCCGATCGAGAATGCCTATGGCCCAAACATTCACGACCCTCGCACGGGTGAGATCATCGAGTCGGACATCGGCTGGTTCCACAACATCATGAAGTTGCAGACCGGCTGGTTCTTTGCCCAAGCAGTGAGCAATCCGAGTTCACGCAAGATCCCGTTCCCGGACTCGGTGATGGGTGAGCTGATCCGCTTTGTGGCCGCGCACGAGTTCGGTCACACCATCGGAATGCCCCATAACATGAAGGCCTCCAGCGCCTATCCTGTCGACTCGCTGCGCTCAAAGACCTTCTGCGCCAAGTATGGTACGGCACCGTCGATCATGGACTATGCGCGCTTTAACTACATCGCTCAGCCAGGTGACGACGTCGACGTGATGCCAAAGGTTGGCCCATATGACAAGTTCGCTACCATGTGGGGCTACCGTCCGGTGATCGGGGCCAAGACCAGTGATGACGAGCTTGATTCAACACGGGCATGGGCACAGGCCACCGAGCGCGATCCGATGCTTCGATTTGGTTCACAGCAGTGGATGATCCTCGACCCGTCAGCACAAACAGAAGACCTTGGAGATGACGCCATCAAAGCCGGTATGTATGGGGTCAAAAATCTTCAACGAGCAATGTCGTATCTCTACATGGCTACCTATGAAGAAGGAAAGGACTTTGATCAGCTCAACGATTCCTACGACGACATTATCGGGCAATGGTCGCGCGAAATGGGACACGTTGCCAACATCCCGGGTGGCGTTCTGATTGACCGTAAGGTTTTCGGCTCCGAGGGTGTGGTTTATACGCCAGTGCCGCAGGCCAGGCAGAAGGCCGCCGTCACATTCCTAACGGACTACGTCTTTACCACGCCGGCGTGGCTCATTGATGAGCGCGTCGTGCGCCTGTTGTCACCTGCCGATGTTGCCTCGCGTCTCTCATCGCTGCAAACACGGATGCTTCGCACGGTCATCAGCTCGGACAAGCTCCTGCGTCTGCTGGATCAGCAGGCGCGCTATGGAGATACGGCCTATAGCGTCGACGAGCTCTATGCTGATGTCGAAGGGGCTATCCTTACCGAGCTCACGTCGAACAAGCCAACCGATTACTATCGCCGCGCCTTGCACCGTGCCTACGTTCAAGAGCTCATCGACAAATCGTCGAAGCCGGCTGCTACGACCGACGCCTTTGCGGCCATGTTCCGACCCAACACCTACGCAACTGACGTGCGGGCGATCTCGCGGGCACGGCTTGCCGCGTTGCGCAAGCGCCTGCAGACGGCAAAGAGTGCTGACCCAACGACACAGGCACACTATGAGGACC
>VERF01000025.1 GCA_018882895.1 Candidatus Kapaibacterium sp. | reverse complement strand
GTCGTCCAATCCATCACAGCGACCGTGGTGCTCAGTACTGCTCAGACCGCTACGTCCATCTTTTGCTTCAACATGGGATCGGAATCAGCCAAACGCAGTCGGGAGATCCCCACGACAATGCCAAGGCTGAACGCATCAACGGCACGATCAAGAATGAATATCTTCGTCACACTGAACCTGGGACATTTAACGAAGCACTCCAAGAGGTCATTACGGCTGTCGACCTCTACAACGGTGTTCGTCCACACCTGAGCCTGAACAAGCAAACACCACTGGACGTACATTCGGGAACGGCTACCAAGCCAATCATTCAACTTTGGAAGACCAAGGCCTGGAAGAAGCAAACCATCACCGAACAGACTCGAGCTGTTCAGACCCTTCTTTAGAGTCCGACACAATGTCAACCTATTGCAGGAACAATTCATACCTGTCAACCAATGACAGGAATTATCATCAAAAAGTGTCAACCAATTTCAGGAAGTGACAATCCGTAATCCGTAATCCGTAATCCGTAATCCGTAATCCGTAATCCGTAATCCGTAATCCGTAATCCGTAATCCGTAATCCGTAATCCGTAATCCGTAATCCGTAATCTCTCGTCTCTTACCTCACCATTCCAATACCAAACAGGGAGCTGGTGCGCTCGGTGGTGAGGCGGATGAAGTAAGCGCCTTGGGCGACTTCGGGGAGGTTGACGTTGACGCGGTGGTTGCCGGCGACCATGTTGGATTCCGTGTAGAGTGTTGACACGGGGCGGCCGGTGATGTCGATCACATCAAGTGTGATGTTTGACGGGTTGGTGAGCGTGAAGATGATGTCCGTAGCGCCGGGAGTAAGCAGTGGTGAGCCCCCAACATGGATGATCGCATCGCTGGAGGGGAGCGACTCGTATGGAGCAACGTCGATGCCTTGTTCGGCAGCGGCGTTGCGGGCCGAGAAGACGCTCGACTGAAGGGCTCCGCGTGAGGTGCCTGCCGCGATGATCCACGCGATGGTCTGGCTGGCGTTGGGGTCGAGACTGAACGGGCCTGCACCGATGACGGTTGACGCATCTGTGCGATTGGAGAACCGGCGCTTGAGACCCTGCGACATCATGAGCCACTTTTCTGATGACAAAAAGTTGTCATAGATGCTCGGACAATCGAACGCCCCGTCATTGTCGATGGCAAAGCCGTTGAGCGGCAAAGGCGAGATCATCGTCATCGCAATGCGTGGCTGCGTGGCATCAAGAACATTCCGCTGCACGAACGCTCCCACCGCAGTATCCCACGCGCAAACATTGTCGGCTCCGTTAGAGCCGAGATCGAAGTCGAAGAAGTACGCGGCATAGATGTTGTCGATGCGCGCAGTCGTACCGTTCGTTACATTCAACACCACCAGAATGCTGCTGCTCAGAGTGTCCTCGGTGCGGGCATAAACATTCTTGGCGATCGCGAGCCCGAGGCCGTCTGCGTCCGGATCGTCCCTGAAGGCCGTCACCACACGTGCGCCCGAGATGACGCTGTCGGTGCGCAGCGTTGCGGGGAGTGCTGCGGAAAACGATGTGTCCTTGAGACTCGTCTCGACGCCGCGCGCAACGTTCGGCAGAAGCGTCGGCCCGGTGCCGATCATCAAAGCCCCCTCAAAGAGAAGACTCGGCGAGTCCTTATACCGGAAGCCCACCCCCTGCTCGTTAGCCGAATAGTCGTTGTAGCCGATGTTGCCGCTGGAGTTGACTGTTGTGGCGATATCGTTGACGTCGAGCGTTGCATAGGTTGGGTTGGCAATGGCCGTGATGACGTCGCTGCCGACGAGGCGACCATCGTCGTAGATCCGGACGCGAACCTCTACGCGGGCATTGTCAGAAAGGTCCTGGCCGAGACGAAAGCGAAGGGGGCGCGGCAGGTCCCGCTCCTGACCGGCCCGGAGCGCGCCAAGCGCGATCGAAGAGTCGAGAATCACAAGGCTCGAACCGAGCGACTGAAGCTCGACGCGGGCATCGGTAAGATCATTCAGAACGTTGCGGATCGATGCTCTCAGTTCAAGCGTGTCTGCGTTGCGAAAGATCCCATCGGCGTCGACGTCCGTGAACGTGTGACGTGCAACCACACACCAGCGCGTGCTCTCGGCCGAACAGGCGCGGTAGGCATTGACGCGCCCCATGCCAAACTTGCCGATATAGTCGGCGTTGAGCGTGTCAATGTCCTCGCATGAGGCAACCAGGGCAGCTCGGATCTGTGCAGGAGAATAGGTAGGGAAGCACTGCCTGACCATTGCGGCAACCGCCGAAACGACAGGGGCCGCCATCGACGTTCCGTTGTAGGGCGTATAGCTGTTGCCCGGAATCGTTGACAGGATGCCAACGCCGGGCGCACAGAGGTCGACCGTTGAGTGGAAGTTTGAGAACGAGGCCAGGCGATCGGAAAAGTCCGACGCCGCTACCGATACCGCCTCCGGATGCGCAGCAGGGTAGAATGCCTGGTCAAGCCCGTCGTTGCCTGCAGCCCCCACCACCAAACTGCCAAGCTGTGTGGCTGTACGGATCACGTCGGCATCGGCAAAGGTGGGCGATGAACTTCCGAACGAGCAGTTGATCACGTCGGCTCCCATGGCAGCCGCATAAAGAATGGCATCGCCCGTGCGAGCAACCGATTCGGAATTGACGTCGTCACGCCCAACCTTTACCGGCAAGAGTTGTACCTGACGCGCAACACCGGCAATGCCCGTTGCGTTGTTGACCTGGGCCGCGACGATGCCGCCGACGTGTGTGCCGTGATCGTTGCCGGGAAGGGGCATGTTGTCCTGCACCGAGCCATCTCGGCCGACAAAGTCCCAACCCATCCAGTCGTCTACAAATCCGTTGCCGTCATCATCCTTACCGTTGGTCCGCTTGTCGAATCCCTCCGTATCGCGTCCGGTCTCGGCTGGATTTCTCCAGATGCTTCCCTGTAGGTCAATGTGCGTGGTATCAACGCCCGTGTCGATGATCGCCACCACGGACTGGCTGCCGGCAGGCAGCACATCCCAGGCGCGGTACACGTCGATGCGCGGCAGATAGTACTGGCGCGGGACCTCTGGGTCGTTGGGCTGGCCAACGATCTTTTGCTCTGGTAAGACCTGCGCCGTCGACACCAAGCCGCTTTGGCGGAGCTTTGCGGCCATAAGTGCGGGGTCGCGCGGACCCAGCAGCGTGATCACGGCGTACCGCTCGAGTCGGTCGATCGTCGCATCGATGCGTTGCTTGGCAAACGCGGACTGCTGGCGGGCGTTCTCCACGCACGTGAGCGTCGAGCTCAGAATGTATGGGCTCGTTGTATGCTCACCAAGCAGCTTCGACAAGGCCGTGATCCTGCCCTGCCGGCCCCCTTGCTTCCACTCATTCCACAGCGCAGAACCCTCGGGTAACTCAACGATGATCGGCAGAGTCTGTGATGTGGCCAATGCGGCCCACACCAGCAGCACAAGCAGAGAGAGTGCCGACCTCATCGGGCATTCCATGTGATGCGCTTGCGCATGATCCGCTCCTGACCAAGTCGCACTTCGGCGATGTACTCGCCCGTTGAGACGGGCTTGCCATCCTGAGCGCGCCCGTTCCACGTTATGGTGTACGTGCCCGGATCCTGGACGCCGGAGAAGATGGTGGAGATGATCATTGCCTGTGTGGAGTAGATGACGATCTCTACCGGTAGACGCGCATCGACTACGTACCGAATCACGGGACTGACGTCCTCACCGATCCCGAAGACCTTTGCGATGTCCGAGAAGCTCACCTGCACATTACCTGTACCCATGGGCCGCAACAGCACGCCCGGCACATACATCGCATTGGCGATCGTCAGCTGATACTGCGTCACTTCTTGGTCACGGGGCTTGAATATCGACGCCGGTATGTTCATCGTTTCATCGATCTGATCCCAGATGGTGCGTCGCGCATTCTCTCGCGCCGAGAGCATCAGCAGGGCCGACGTTTCGCGCACCGACATCGCAAAGCGCGCCTGTGCGGTGATCTGAAGCTCCATGGCGCTGCGATACAGGCTGTCCTGATCGCGTGATGAGGGGGCTTGCACCTGACCCGGTATTCCTGTGCGGATAGACTGCGACGTGTCGGAGGTTATGAACTCCGTCGGCGACAGGGGGCGAGGCTGTTGCAGAACTGACGTCGGCTGCTGAGCCATTGCCGCCAGAGGCAGGCACAGCAACAGAAAGGTCGACAACGTATGTGCCGTGGTGAAGCGCAGTGTCATGAGACCAACAAATTACCAAACCATTGAGTCGAGAAACGAAAACGCCGGAACCTCTCAAGAGATTCCGGCGCCTGTAATGATTGCTGACTGTTTGTCTGCAGGCAGACTTACTGACCGAGAATGTTCTTGTCGGCGTCCTTAAGAAGGTCACCAAACGTCATCCCAGGTTGGACCTGCTCCTGCTCCTGACGCGGCCTGGGGCGCTCACGGTCGGTATCGCGCGAACGTTGGCCCTGCCAATCGTTGGACTGCTGCTGTCCGGCAACCGACCCATCTTCATTGCGCATGGCAAGGATCAGGCTGGCATTTGTCGGGTCAAGATCCACCACAACGCATGCCACCGTGTCACCCACGCCGAGTGTGACCTTGCCGCCGCGTCCACCGGCCATCTTCGACCGTGGCATGAATCCGTCAAACGCGTCACGGACGCGGATGACAGCCCCCTGCGTGCTGACGTTTTGGACTGATCCTTCGACGTCGCTTCCGACGGGAAGTTCACCGGCAAGCGTCTGCCATGGGTTGTCCTGCGTTTGCTTGTAACCGAGCGCCAGCTGATGCTTTTGCTCATCGGCCGAAAGCACTTCCACTTCGATGGTCTGGCCTACCGAGATGACCTCGGAAGGATGCTTGACGCGACGCGTCCAGCTCAGTTCGCTGATGCGCAGAAGTCCTTCGATCTTGGGGCTCACCTGAACGTAGGCACCAAAATCCGTGATGCGCTGCACCTTTCCTTTGATGCGCTTGCCGGCAGGGAATGCCTCGTTGACGCCTACCCATGGGTCTGCTTCGTGTTCGCGATGTGACAGGGCGATCTTCTTCTTGTCGCGGTCGATCTCGACGATCGTAACCTTCACCTTTTCGCCCTTGCGCATCACATCGGCCGGGTTCGTCACGCGCGAGCGCGAGAGGCGAGAGACGTGGACCAGACCTTCGACTCCACCAATGTTGACGAATGCACCAAAGGCCGTCACCGATGATACGACTCCATCGTGGACAGCGCCGACGCTGATGGTGTCCCAAAGTTCGTCGAGAAGAATATCGCGGCGTGTGACGACGGCAGACTTATGTCCTGAATCGTCTGACTGAAGTTCATGAACCTTCACGCGCACTGTCTGCCCGATGAGCTGCTGAAGCTCTTCGTCGGAGACGTTTTTGCGCAGGCCCACTTGAGATGCCGGCAGGAAGATCCGCAGACCTTGGAACACACCACGAAGGCCGCCCTTGACGCGTTCGTTGATGCTGACCTCGAATGCCGTCGCAGCCTCCTTGAAGGCTTCCAGAGCCGCGTAAGCAGCGTCGCGTTGCTTGCGCTCCTCTTCCTTGCGTTTGCGCTCCTCTTCGCGCTTGCGAGCCTGCTCTTCGCGCTCTTCAGCACTCATAGTGGGTGCTTCGGTAGCGGTTCCCGGCGCTGCTTCGGCTGCAGGTTCGGCGATCGGAGCAGACTCCGGCTCGGCCGGTGCATCTTCGATAGGGGATTCGACAGGTGAGGAGGCCTCGACGCTTGGTGTCGTCTCAGGGGCGACGTTGACGTTCTCGGCGGCAGATTCGACCGGAGTCGAAGCGGTGCTTTCGGCACCGTCAGTTGGCTGTTCGGACATCATTGCACGACAATAGTTGAAGGGTGATTCAAGTTACCATGCTCGCCATTGGGCGATCGCAATCCCCCCATGTTCAGGGGGCCGTAAAGATACGGCAAATTGATGTCGCTGTGAGAATAACGCTACGTTACAGGCAACCATTACCGTGGTGCCTTGCGGCAGGCTGTATCGCACGGCACGGAGTAAAAACTTGCATTCCGGCACAGTACGCTTGTGAAAAACCGGTCGGTTGCCGTAGGTTTGCAGGCTCTGACGTAACCAATCAACCCTGTCGCCGGTCTGGACGCCGACGACTGCATATCGCAACCACAGGAGTTCCACATGAGCGATCGTCGTTTGTACGAAGCTACCTACATCGTTAACGCCGTTCTGGAAGACAACGATGTCGAAGCTGTGATCACACGCACCACAGCGTTTCTCGAAGAGCACGGATCAACGATCGTTGAGCTCAACAAGATGGGCCGCCGCCGTCTGGCATATCCGATCAACAAGAAGTTCAACGGATACTATGTATACGTTGCCTTTGAATCGGCACCATCGACGCTCCCGCTTCTTGAGAAGTTCTTCTTCCTCGAAGATCAGGTGATTCGCCACCTTACCGTACAGCTTGATCCAAAGCTCCGCGAGTTCCGCAAGGTTCGCGCCGAAGCACAGGCTGCCCGCGCTGCTGCCATGGCAGAAGCCGCCAAGACAGGTGTTACCATCTAACGACCCACTTCCAGCGATCGATCAATACGGCGCATGGCGCCCCTTGAATTGAAGGAACCGACATGAAAATCATTCTCCGACAAGACGTTGAGAACCTTGGCAACATCGGCGAAATCGTCACGGTGAAGCCAGGGTATGCCCGCAACTTTCTGATCCCGAACCAGCTGGCATATTATGCCACGAGTGGTGCGATCCGTGCTCTCGAGACCGAGAAGAAGCAATACGAAGCCCGCATGGCGAAGGCTCGCACTGCGGCTGAAGCAACGGCAGCACAGCTTGGCGAATTGCAGATCACCGTATCGATGCCGGTTGGCGAAGAGGGTCGCCTCTTCGGATCGGTCACCGCTCCGATGATCGCCCAAGAGCTGGAGCTTCGTGGCTTCCGCGTCGACAAGCGCAACGTGATGATCGACGAGCCGATCAAGACGCTCGGCATCTTTGATGTGCGCGTCAAGCTCATGTCCGACGTCATTGCACCACTGAAGGTGTGGGTGATCGCTCAGGACTAAGTCCAGAGTTTCAAACAGAGCATTCCAAAGCCCGTTCGAACTATCGAACGGGCTTTTTCGTTATCGCGCCCATGAGTTCACTCCTGATTGTTGGCGGCTCCGGATTTCTCGGGCGCCGCATTGCCGACGTGGCCGTTAGCCGCGGTCATTCCGTTACGGTCGTCTCCCGTGGACGTCCCACCATGCCGGGCTGCAACGTCATCGGATACGATGGTCTTGAGAAGGCCGTTGCTTCGGTGGACGTGGTGATCAACCTGGCAGGGGAGAATGTTGGTGCCCGCCGCTGGTCGGCACGCGTCCGGCATGCCATCCTGTCGAGTCGGGTCGACACCACTCGGCGCATTGCCGAGGCGATCCGCTCAGCCCCTTCCAAGCCAGCCCTCGTCAACGCCTCTGCAGTTGGGTATTATGGCGACACCTATGTGCCGTCAAACGAGGCGATGGGTGCCGGCCAAACATTCCTTGCCGATGTGACGCGCCGCTGGGAAGAGGCGGCCATGAGCGTAAGCGATGTTACGCGTGTGGTGTGCCTGCGCGTTGGCGTCGTCCTGGATCCATCCGAGGGGGCACTGGCAAAGTTGCTTCTTCCGATGAGGCTGTTTGTAGGGGGCGTGCTCGGCAACGGACGTCAGATGCTTGCCTGGGTGCACCGCGATGATGTGGTCGAGGCCTTCCTCTGGGCAGCCACCGATGTGTCGGCCTACGGACCCTACAACGTGGTTGCTCCGGAGGCTGCCAGTATGCGCCAGTTCACGAAGGCTCTTGGTGCCTGCATTGGTCGACCCGCAATCCTGCCTGTACCGTCGGGCGTACTAAGGCTCGCACTCGGCAAGCAGGCCGACGTGGTTCTACACAGCCAGTATGCAGTGCCAATGCGACTGCTTGGCACGTCCTTCCGCTTCCAATATCCTGATCTGAAGGGGGCGCTGCACAACCTTCTTAGGACGTGACGCTGCCGGTGAACTTCATCACGTCGGGTCCAACGAATTGGTTAGTTTTGTAGCCCGAGAACGCAAAAAACGAATCAGCACGAACATTACGCCAAGGTCGGTTCCATGAGCATTGAAGTCGTGATGCCCAAGATGGGCGAGTCCATTCAAGAAGGCAAGATCCTCCGCTGGGTCAAGAACGTCGGTGACAAGGTCGAGCGTGACGAGGTCATCCTCGAGATCTCGACCGACAAGGTCGACACTGAGGTGCCGTCACCGGCAGCCGGCGTGATCAGCCAGATCCTTTTTCAGGAAGGCGACACGGTTGAGGTTGGCAAGGTGATCTGCATTCTTGGTGGCGATGGTGCTGCCGCTGCTGCGCCTGCTGCTGCCGCTGCTGCGCCCGTCGCACCTGCACCGGCACCAGCGCCCACACCTGCACCGGCACCAGCTCCTGCTCCTGCGGCAGCCGCGCCAGCCGCGCCAGCCGCCGGCGGTGCGACCGTGGATGTTGTGATGCCAAAGATGGGCGAGTCCATCCAAGAAGGAAAGGTGCTTCGCTGGGTCAAGAAGCCTGGCGACAAGGTAGAGCGCGATGAAGTGCTTTTGGAGATATCAACCGACAAGGTCGATACCGAAGTGCCTTCGCCGTCAGCCGGTACTCTCGTCGAAGTGCTTGCCAATGAAGGTGACGTTGTGGAAGTTGGCAAGGTGATCGCTCGCCTTTCCAGCGGCGCCGCGTCTGCCGCTTCAGCTCCGGCACCGGCACCAGCTCCTGCTCCGGTCGCTGCTGCACCAGCTCCTGCTCCGGTCGCTGCTGCGACCATCAGCGCGCCAGCAGTGAACATTGCAGCCGCTTCCACGTCGAGCATTCCTCGTCAATCCGGCACGCGCTTCTACTCGCCCCTTGTGCGCAGCATTGCCGCTGCAGAAGGACTCAGCGTGCAGGAACTCGACTCGATCAGCGGATCGGGCATTGAAGGGCGCGTGACGAAGAACGACATCATGTCGTACCTCGCACGACGCACCGGTGGTGCTCCGGCTGCCGCACCTGCATCGGCACCTGCGCCGGCACCAGCCTCTGCACCGGTGGCCGTGAATGCATTCCCAACGTCGAACGTCCCTGCCGGTGCCGACGCCGAAATCGTCCCGATGGACCGGGTGCGTCAGCTCATTGCCGAGCACATGGTCCGCTCCAAGCACACATCTCCACACGTCACCTCGGTTGCCGAGGCTGACGTTACGGGTATCGTGAAGCTCCGTGAGAAGAACAAGGATGCCTTTGGCGCACGCGAAGGATTTAAGCTTACCTACAATCCGTTCTTCGGATGGGCTGTTTGTGAAGGTGTGAAGGCCTTCCCGCGTATCAACGTAAGCGTCGACGGAAAGAACATCATCCAGCATCGCCGCGTGAACCTCGGCATGGCCACGGCATTGCCTGATGGAAACCTGATCGTTCCGGTGATCAAGGGAGCCGAGAACCTCAACGTGACGGGCGTTGCCCGCATGATGAACGACCTTGCCAACAAGGCTCGCACCAAGAAGCTTTCACCGGATGATATCGCCGGCGGAACCATCACCGTTACCAACGTCGGTTCATTCGGTTCGCTCTTCGGCACGCCAGTGATCAATCAGCCGCAAACGGCCATCGTTGGCATCGGTGCGATCCAAAAGCGTCCGGTCGTGCGTGAACTCGACGGCGAAGACGTGATCGTTGTGCGCAGCATGGTATATCTGTCCATCACATACGATCACCGCGTCATCGACGGTGCGCTGGCCACGCAGGCTCTTGCAGCCATGGTTCGTGCACTAGAGAGCATCGACGAGAAGACCACGACGCTCTAAGTGACGAGTGACAAGTGACAAGTGACAAGTGACGAGTGACGAGTGACGAGTGACGAGTGACGAGTGACGAGTGACAAGTGACGAGTGACTAGTTACAAGTGATGTCACGTTTCGTGGACAAGTTGCTCTTTGATGTTTGTGAACACAACAGACATCATCTTATCGCCAAGGGACAAGGGACCGCTGTCACACGATTCCGTCGTACTCTCACGTATGATCTGGACACTGTGTCGACGGCTGAACCGTGGGCTGAAGTTAGAGCAGTCGGTCTTGTCGCAGTTGCTGAGAGCAGGTACTTCCGTTGGGGCAAACATCCGAGAGGCACAGTCCGCTGAGTCCAAGAAGGATTTTGTTCACAGGCTCAAGATTGCCGAGAAGGAACTTGGCGAGATGTACTACTGGCTGGGCGTTGTGACAACTGAACCGGCTCTGGTTGATGTAAAGGAACTAGAAACGATTTTGGCAACCGCCCTCAATGTCCGACGAATGCTGATCGCTGCAATTAATACAGCCCGAAAGAGCTGAAGGGTTGTGGCATAGCGCCCTTATCACTCGTCACTCTTTCCCCGGGCCAAGGCCCGGGGCTATTATTGACGCTTTGTCACTCGTCACTCGTCATCTCTCCAACATTATGGTCACCGGACCATCGTTGACCAGGTGAACATTCATCATTGCACCAAAGACCCCCGTGGCCACCGTCACGGGGGTTTTCTGTTCTTTTGCGCGCTGCTTCATCATTTCGACCAGTTGATCGAACATCGGACGGGCCACATCGCCCCCTGCCGCACGAATGAAGGACGGCCGCGTGCCCTTGGCCAGATCGCCATAGAGAGTGAATTGCGATACCAGCAGAACGCCGCCTCCGACGTCGCCCACCGATAGATTCATCTTTCCGTCATCATCGGCAAACACCCGCAGCGAGAGAATCTTCTCGACGATCCATGCGCACTCGGCAATTGTATCCGTGTGGGTTATGCCGATCAGTGCCACCAGACCCTGTCCGATCGATCCGACCGTTTGAGAATCGACCTCGACGTGGGCCGTGCTGACGCGTTGAATGAGTGCACGCATGCTGTCGTAGTGAATAGTTGAAACCCGATCCCGAAATTTGCAGTCGAAAGGCCACACGAATCAAATCATTCCTGAAGGAACATTCACGTGATGCGAATCTTGATCACCCTTGCGGTCGTTATCGCCATGTCGGCAACGATCGTTCTTCCTTCCTCTGCGGGAGATGACAAGCCCATTCCGGCAAAGCGCGGAGTGCGTTATGGTGCCGGCGTTGCTGAGGGAGAGCGCGTGGCGCTTGACGCGGCCATGAAGGCCAAGGCATTTGGACGTAGCATTCGGGTGACCGGAACGGTGACCGAAGTGTGTAAGGTAAAGGGCTGCTGGATGATGCTAAAGGATGCGTCGAGCATTGTACGTGTGACCTTTAAGGACTACGGCTTCTTTATGCCGATGGATCTGGTGGGCAAGACCGTTGCCTTGGAGGGTGTGCTCTCAGTGGAGACACTTACTCAAGCAGATGCGCGCCATTACGCCGAGGATGCCGGCAAATCAAAGAAGGAGATCGCCAAGATCGTTGGTGATCAAAACGAATATTCATTTGAAGCAACAGGAGTTGTGGTCCTATGATCTTTACCATCGAACATGCACCGGTCTACGCCTCATTGCGCGTTGACATGAATCAGGGAGAGAGCTTTCGCGCCGAACCCGGGGCAATGCTCTCCATGACGCCAAGCATTGAACTCGAGTCGGCCATGGCCGGCAAGGGGCTCTTCGGCTCCATCAAGGCCGCCGCCAGCGGCGAGTCGATCTTCGCCTCCATCTACACCGCCGTTCACGGTTCGGGTGAGCTGTACCTGGCCCCCACACATCCGGGTGACATTGCGCGGGTGGACCTGAACAATCAGACCATCTTGGCCTTTGGTGGAGCCTATCTGGCCGGTGATGTTGGGCTGACACTCAGCGCACGCGGATCGCTCAAGTCCATGATCTCCGGAAGCGATCTGTTCCTTACCGTGATCAGTGGAACAGGGCCAGTGTTCTTGTCGAGCTTCGGAGCCTTCTACAGCAAGACGCTTGGCGTTGGCGAACCGTATGTTGTTGATACGGGTCACATCGTAGCCTTTACCGACGGGATGCACTACTCGATCAAGACGGCCTCTCGAGGGTTGTTCAGTTCTGTGGCCACCGGAGAAGGACTGGTCTGCATGTTCAGCGGTCCCGGCACGATCTGGATGCAAACACGCAACATCAAGGCCTTTGCTTCACGCCTCGCCCCCTACATGCCATCGGGAAGCTGACGGGATCAATAGCTTTCGGTCTTGACGTCGCAGAGAACCGAAGAGAGATCGTTGAAGACCACGTCTTCTGGTTCGAACTGAAATGGCGGCAGCTCAACTTCGTTGGTAGCAGAAGTGACGTTGATGCGAAGGCGAACGGCCTTGCCGTCCTCGTCGACGATCTTCACAGGTATCGGCATGCGGAATGATTCGCTCACGCCCTGCTGGCGGATGCGCATCGTTACCTTCCACTGTCCTTCCAACGTCAGCTCTTTCTTCCATGCCACTCGATAGGTGGGTAGTTCGTTGCCATAGACCCACTGATCGAAGAACCACTTCATGTCGGCACCGGTAAGCTGCTCAACGGTGGTGCGGAAGTCTTCGGTTGATGCATGCTTGTTCTTGAAGCGATTGTAGAACTCGCGCATCACCGTCATGTAGGCGTCTTCCTTCATGGACTTCAGGTCGATCATCATGTTGCGCAACATGTGGATCACCCAGGCCCCTTTGTAGTAGATGAAATCGTTGTAGGCACCAAACTCCAGGCCGGCGCCGTTTGAGACACGATGTCCGAGGGCGATCGACGGAGGAGCTAGGTTCTTGCCGATGTCCTTCTTGCCGAAACTCATGATGCCCTTGCGGTACTCATCCAGCAGACGGAAGAACTTCTCTCCCTCGCGGGCGGCCAGCTGTGAGTACATCAGGCACGAGTACTCGGAGAAACCCTCCGAGAGCCATCGGTCGCGATACGTAAGGGGCTTGACGCTGATGCCCCACCATTGGTGGGCGACCTCGTGGGCAATGAACTGCTCCTGGAAGAAGTCCGCCGTGCTGACGAAGGCCATAGAGGATAGGTGGAGGAGTCCGGGGAATGCTTCACCGTGGGTTCCGGGTAGCTCGGTGGCATGAAGCATCGTGATCGGCGGCGGACCAAAGAGCTTGGTATAGAACGTCAGCGACTGTTCAATGTCAGTTCCGATCTCATCGACGAAGTCATAGGACGTCGGCACGTGATAGAGCGTGCACTTGGGTACTCCATCGGGCGTGGTAAGGGGCTTCTCCTTGAACAGACCGATGTGAAATGAGTTGTTCGTGTTCGGCAGTTCAGTTACCCACCTGCTGGTGGTTGTGCGGTCGGCCGTTGATGTGCTGACCTTCTTGCCGAGAGACAAAAGCACCATCGAAGCCGGATAGCTGAACGTCATGTCGTAAAGGGCCTTGTGGCCATACGAGTGCGATGGGATCCAGTCGAGCGACGTTCGCAGGATCGTATAGTCACCCACGCGCTCGATCAGGTCGCCATGATAGGCAACACGCATCGTGAATGCCTGCCCCTTGGGCAGTGGCTTGGGGAACTGCACAAAGAAGCTCGATTCGTCCTTGGCTCGGAAGAACACGGTCTTTTCGCCGTCAATGAACACCGAGTCGACCTTCACGATTGATGTCACTTCCATCTCCAACCAGCGCAGGCCGTCTCTGCGAGCCGTCATCTCAATGTTGTCCACAACCCGAAGATCCAGCGATCGGTCGATCATGCAGGTTGCAATGTGACGCTGCGTGCTGACATCGTCGAGCGAGGTGGACCCATCGGCGTCGACCTCTACTGTCCTCGAATCATCGGGACACAAGTTCACCGAGGTGAGCTCCTTGGGGCCATTCTTGGTGTCCTTGATCGTAAGCTTAAAAGGCTCCATCTCGTAGGGATTGCGGCTGACGTAGCAGTCGATCTCTCCGACTGTAATGCTCACGTCGTAGGCATTTATTCGCATGAACGGCAGGGTGTCACGATTCAAGATCAACCGAGCTAGTGCCGGACTGATTTGTTTCGGTTCGTCGTACACCATCATCCTCCTGACGGTGCTTAAGTGCTTGGTTAGCACCAGATTCCCGATCGGTGAGGTTGGGAACTCCTCGATGAGCGAGACCAGCCGCTGATCGCCGAACACAAAGACCGCTGACGTACACGACTTGGAATAGGCCGTAGCACCGGTAAAGCGGCTCAGGTTGACCTGCTCGGTCGGGTGATTCGGCGTGAACGACACATTGCAGGTGCCTCGAAAAATGGCCGCGATCCGGCGCCCATCAACGGGCTCCAGCATCACGATAGAGCCACTGTCGAGCGAAATGGAATACAGGCCGTCCTCAAAGAACAATCCCTCGACCTTTCGATGACTCGCCGAGTCGACGCCCAGCGTATCCAGGCGCTTCAAGAGTGATTCATAGGTCATCTCGGTGCCCTGCGCGACCATCGCGGCGGCATTAGCCAAGAGAATGATATTCACGGCCAGAAAGGCACTTATACCGCGTGAGATCTGCATGCAGCTCCTCAAAAGATCAAATAGGGATTCTGTTAAGAATTGGGATTCACGTCAATGGAATGCGACGAATCTAATCGAAGTGTTGCGCCTGTGCAAACGTATCTTTGCCGTATGACAGAAGAGGTACAAGCCCTTGTGGGCAAAGAGTTTCGCTGTCTCGATAAAGGATTCGTCCGCCTGATCGACGTGATGGGCGACGATTCGGCGATCGTACAGGCGGCGCGTGTTTCGTACGGTTCGGGCACAAAGAAGGTGCACGAAGACAGGGGACTTATCAGGTATCTGATGCGCCACCTGCACACGACTCCATTCGAGATGGTGGAGTTCAAGTTCCACATCAAGCTGCCGATCTTCGTTGCCCGCCAGTGGATCCGCCACCGCACGGCCAACGTGAACGAGTATTCCGGACGCTACTCCGAGATGAAGGACGAGTTCTACGTGCCGGATCCGGATCAGGTGCGGGCGCAAAGCGCGATGAACAAGCAGGGTAGGGCCGACACGGCGTTTGAACCGTCCGAGGCTGAGCGAATCCGCACAGTGATGTCCTCGACCCAGGAACGCCTGTTCGATGAGTACCAACAGCTACTTTCTACGGACCTGGCCCGTGAGATAGCCCGCATCAACCTGCCGGTCTCGAACTACACCGAATGGTACTGGAAGATCGATCTTCACAATCTCTTCCACTTCCTGCGGCTGCGCATCGATCCGCACGCTCAATACGAGATCCGTGTCTTTGGAGAAGCGATCGCCGAGATCGCCAAGGCCGCGGTTCCTCTCGCCTATGAGGCATTTGAAGATTACATCCTGCATGCAATGCGTTTTTCTCGCACGGAACTGGAGATCATCCGTTCAACGTTGTCGACGATGCCCTCACTCGAGGAGCTACAGGCCAAGGGGCTGAGCGCACGCGAGGCACGGGAGTTTCTCGACAAGCTGCAGTAGTACAAAAGGTATGATGGCACGTCAGGCAGGCATATCGTTCACATTCAGCATGGGCATCGCAGCGATGCTCTTGTTGGTGACTGCCTGCAGGCAAGAGCCCGTTGAACCGCTGCCGTCAGATCTGATGCCTGCTCATCTGGCCGCAGTTCCGATTCCGGCCGATAACCCGCTGACGCCGGCAAAGGTCGATCTGGGGCGACGTCTTTTCTACGACAAGCGCCTGTCGAGTCAGGGAACGGTCTCCTGCGCCTCTTGTCACCGCCAGGATCTGTCCTTCAGCGATGCACCCAATCAGGTCAGCAGAGGCGTCAACAACGCCCTTGGACAGCGCAACGCCCCCTCCCTGATCAATGTGGCATATCGGCCGCATTATTTCTGGGATGGACGTGCCGCCACTCTTGAAGACCAGGCGATGGCTGCATTCCTGAGCTCAGTCGAAATGGATGCCGATACCATGGCGGTGTCGGCACTGTTGCGTTCTGGCGTCTACCGCGACGCATGGCGGGCCGCCTTTTCCGATACGGCCGTGAGCATGCGCCGTGCCATGATGGCCATTGCGAGCTTCGAGCGCACGATCGTCAGTGCCAACAGCCGATACGACCAGTATGTTCTCGGCAACAAGGCGGCGCTTTCCGAACAGGAGCGCCGGGGCATGAACCTGTTCTTCAGCTCACGCTCGATGTGCGGAGCATGTCACGGCGGACAGGACTTCACCAATGACCAGTTCCAGAACATCGGTCTGTTCAACCATTACTTTGACAGGGGGCGTTACAACGTCACAAAGAATATGGCTGATGATGGTCTGTTCAAGACGCCGTCGCTGCGCAACGTTGCGCTCACGCCGCCTTACATGGCCTCCGGTGATAGTGACAAGGGCCCGCTTACAACGCTTGAGCAGGTTGTGGAACATTACAACGACGGCGGCACGCCGTTCTCGAACAAGGATCGCCGAGTAAAGAAGCTCGGCCTGTCGAAGGCAGAGGTTGCCGACCTTGTGGCCTTCATGAAGGCGCTCACCGACTCATCGGTGCTGACGCGTCGCGAGTGGTCAGCCCCGTGATGAATTGATCACGGCAATCGGCCCCGTGTAATCAGAGATTGATTTTGCCGTAACGCATGCGTGATGTGCGTCAATGAGATTTGCATCGTTATGCAACGATGTAAGATTCTCTTTATCTGCGGCTCGGCCAATCAGACCACCATGATGGTGGATATCGCCCGGCATCTGGGCGATCATCAGTGTTTCTTCACTCCGCATTACGCCGATGGTATGATGGAGAAGGCCGCCGAGAGGGGGCTTCTCGAGTGGACGATCATCGGTAAGCGTCACCGCGAGCGAGCTCGCCAGATTCTGCGTCAATGTGGCTGTTCGATCGACGAATGCGGCCGCAGCGGAGGGTATGATCTGGTGGTCACCTGCAGCGACCTTGTGATGCAACGCAACATCGTCGGCACGCCCACTGTGCTTGTGCAGGAGGGTATGACCGACCCCGAGAACCTGATGTACAAGGCCGTCGTGGCGCTCGGTCTGCCGCGCTATCTGGCGTCGACCGCCACCTTCGGGCTATCGCACATGTATAGGTACATCTGCGTGGCATCAGAGGGGTATCGCAGGCACTTTCGTGGCAAGGGCGTCGATGATTCCAAGATCCGCGTGACGGGGATTCCGAACTTCGACAACTGCGCACAGTATCTGGACCACCATGTGCCGCATGAGCGGTACGTCCTTGTGGCCACGAGTGATGCCCGCGAAACCCTGAAGTATGAGGATCGCCGGCGCACGATCGAGCGTGCCAAGTTGATCGCCGCCGGCAGGCAGCTTGTCTTCAAACTCCATCCCAACGAACGGATCTCCAGAGCAACAGCAGAGATCATGCGATGGGCACCGGGGTCTGTAGTCTATCATGATTGCGACATCAATCCTCTGATTGCTCATTGCGACGTGCTTGTCACCAAGTTCTCATCGTGCGTGTACGTGGGCATTGCCCTGGGCAAGGAAGTGTATAGTGAGTTCCCGGTTGACGAACTGGTGCAGATGTGTCCGATGCAGAACGGGGGAACCTCGGCCCAGGCAATCGCTGCGGTCTGCAACGAGGTACTTGCCGATGCTCAGTCGGCTGACATCGATGCGACGGTCATTCAATTTCGGAGAGCGGTATGAAGCACCATCTCCGAGTGGTCATCATCTGCCAGGCACGCACCGGGTCGACGCGCCTGCCGGGAAAGGTACTTCTTCCGCTAGCTGGCGAGCCCCTTTTGATCCGATTTCTTGAGCGCGTCTCGATGTCGAAGTATGCAGGGAACTTGGTCGTGGCCACCACACACAAGCCACAGGACGACGAGATCGTGCGCCTCTGCACTGAGCGGGGATACCGGGTCTTTCGCGGCGATGAGACCGACCTTCTCGACAGACACTTCAGGGCCGCACAGGCCATGGAAGCAGATGTTGTGGTGAAGATCCCAACAGACTGCCCGCTGATCGATCCGCGTGTGATCGACATGGTAATCGAGGCGTTCCTTAGCCACTATCCGCATGTGGACTATGCCAGCAACCTGCATCCGGGCACATGGCCGGATGGAAACGACGTCGAGGTAATGACCGCTCTGGCCCTGCAGCGTGCATGGGCTGCGGCCAACAAACCCCACCAAAGAGAGCATACCACGCCATGGCTCTGGGAGGCCAATCCGAATGCGCGTTGCTTGAACGTGGAACGGCCCGATGGTCGAAAGCTCGACGAGCGACACCGCTGGACCATCGACCATCCGGAAGACTATCTGCTGATTCGGGCGGTGTTCGATGCGCTCTACTGGGGTGATCCGAGATTCCGGTGTGAAGATGTGCTGTCCTTTCTTGAGCAGCATCCGGAGATCGACCTCATCAATGAGAATGTGCGCGGTCAGAGCTGGTATGCAACGCATCTACAATCACAACCGAGGGTGGCATCATGACGCATGAGCAGCAGGACGAACTTGAACAGGTGGCACTGCGGGTGCGCGAGCACATCGTGCGAATGTCCACCAATGGCGGCTGCTTCATCGGTGCATCACTGTCGTGTGCCGATCTGCTGGTGTACCTGTATTGGCGCTTCCTGAATATCAGCCCCGAGACTGTGAACGATGAAGACCGAGACGTTCTGCTTCTTTCGAAGGGGCATGACGTGCCGGCACTCTATGGGGTACTTGCCGAAAGAGGCTTCATCAGTAAGGAGCGTCTTGCTCATCACCTATCGGTAGAGGATATCATCTACTGGCATCCCAATCGTGGTGTCAGCGGCGTAGAGTTCCATTCCGGCTCGCTCGGTCATCTACTCAGCGTAGGCATGGGGATGGCCCTTGATGCGCGCATGAAGGGGTTGCCAACGCGCGTCGTAGTGATCCTTGGTGATGGGGAGCTCAATGAGGGGAGTGTGTGGGAGGCCTGCCTTGTGGCATCGGCTCTGAGCATTGATAATCTCGTGGCGATCGTCGACAGGAATCACTTTCAGGCGAACCTGCGCACGGAAGACCTCATTCCACTCGAGCCCCTTTCCGAAAAGTTCAGAGCATTTGGATGGGATGCAATGCACGTAAATGGTCATGATATGCGATCGCTTGACAAGTGTTTTGGCTCCCTGCAGCTCAATACCGGACGTCCCACGGTTGTGATCGCCGATACACGTCGGGGCAAGGGGCTTCCCAGCATCGAAGAACAGGCCGATCGGTGGTTCTGCAACTTCAGTGCCGATGAAACAGATGCGCTCCTTGATGAGCTCAATGGCAATGCCCGAGCCACAATCACCTCCGAAAGGCTGATCGTACGATGAACGCATACGAAACACTCCTTCTCGACACTGCCGCCCGAGACGAGCGCCTGGTTGTGATCACGGCCGAGAACCGCGGCCACATGCGGACCGTTCCGCCAATGCTGGGAGATCGATTCATCGACGTAGGCATCGCCGAACAGACCATGATCGGCATGGCTGCAGGTATGGCCGTGCGCGGAAGGGTGGTTGTTACGCATGCACTTGCGGCGTTCCTGACGATGCGCGCCTTTGAGTTCATCCGTGACGATGTTGCCATCAGCAATGCGCCCGTGATCATGGTCGGCATGGTACCCGGCATCCTCAGTGACGGCAATGGCCCGACGCATCAGGCCATTGAGGACGTATCGATCATGCGCGGACTGCCCAACGTTAACGTGTTCTGTCCATGCGACGAGAGGGAGTTCATCGACGGCATGCGCGTGCTGCTCGATTCGCACGCGCCGTGGTACGTGCGCTATCTCAGCACGCCTGAGCTGCCCATCGACCGTGTTGCCTTTGAGCCAGGAAGAGCAACGGTGGTGCGCGGAGCCGCACTGCACCGTCCGAACGTAACGATCCTTACCTACGGATTTCTCACCCGACAGTGCATCGAAGCAGCCGATCAGCTTGGACGAGACGATATCCATGTGCGGGTTGTGAACATGCGCTCGCTCAAGCCGGTTGATACCGAAGCGATTCTGCACGCCGTGGCAACGAGCGAACTGGTTGTAACAGCAGAAGATCATCTTTTGACGGGCGGACTTGCCAGCATCGTTGCTGAAACACTAATGATTCACGGGAAGGGGGCTCCCGTGCTCACAATCGGATTCCCGACCTGGTTTCGACCCGGCAGACTCAACGAGGTTCTCGAGTATGAGAGACTCAGCTCGAGCGCCATCGCCCAGAGGATCCGTCAGCGATTGGCCGACATCGTACACCCTCCTGCCGAGCCCCCTTCACATCATCACGAGGTATCCCATGCATGAACCAACCTATCCGCCCATCCAACGGTCGACCGAACTGCTGCAGCGCGCCGAGCGTCTCATCCCGGCAACAACACAGACTCTTGCAAAGGGTCCGGGTCAGCACGTTCGCGGTGTGGCACCCGTTTATGCGCGCCGCGGCAGGGGAGCATACCTGTGGGATGTGGACGATAACCGATACCTGGATTATTCGATGGCAATCGGACCATTGATCCTGGGGTATGCAGATCCGGGCGTGAACCGGGCGATTGAGGCACAGCTGCATGATGGCATCACGTTCTCGCTGATGCACCCTCTCGAAGTTGAAGTTGCCGAGATGATCCATGCCGTGGTGCCGAATGCCGAGCACGTGCGCTACTCCAAGACAGGCTGCGACGTCACGTCAGCCGCGGTGCGTCTGGCACGTGCTTACACCGGACGTTCTACGGTATTGTGCTGTGGGTATCATGGATGGCACGACTGGTACATCGCAACGACAGACCGTGCCATGGGCATTCCGCAGGCCGTGCGCGATCTGACCTATACCTTCAGTTACAACAACATGCAGAGCGTGTATGACGCGATTGATGCCGACACGGCAGCCATCATTCTTGAGCCGATGACGTTCGATGAGCCGAATGGCACCTTTCTGCAGGAGCTGCGCCAGCTCTGCGACCAGCGCGGAATTGTGTTGATCTTCGATGAGATGTGGACGGGCTTCCGGGTCTCACCCGGAGGAGCACAGATGCGGTTTGGCGTAGACGCCGACCTTGCTTGTTTCTCCAAGGCGGTCGCCAACGGCATGCCCCTTTCAGTGCTCACCGGCAAGGCAGAGATCATGCGTCTGCTCGAGCATGATGTGTTCTTCTTCACGACGTTCGGTGGAGAGGCTCTCTCGCTTGCTGCCGCAAAGGCGACACTTCATCGGCTGTTCGATGGTGAAGTGCTCCAGCGCATAGAACTCATCGGCGATGAACTGCGTGAGGGGGTGCGCGCATTACTTGCCGATAATGATATGACGTATGTCAGCTGCAAGGGGCTTGGTGCCCGCACAATGTTGGCGTTTTCTGACGCAGCCGGCGATCCACTGCTGATGAGATCATTCGTCCAGCAGGAACTGCTCAAGCACGGGATCCTGTGGAATGGCTTCCATAATCTCAGTGCATCGCACACGCCGAGCGACATTCAATACACACTCGACATCTACGCCGAAGTGCTCCCGATGCTTCACGAGCACGTCCGCATGGGCACGCTTGCAATGGCACTGCGCGGTCGACCCGTTGAACCCGTATTCCGCAAGACAGGTGGCTTCAATACCAAACCACGTGTTGCAGTGGAGCATTGATGACAAACCCGTTCTCACTTACCGATCGGGTGGCCGTTGTGACCGGTGCTGCCGGATTGCTCGGACGTGAACACTGTCGCGCTCTGGCCGACGCCGGAGCCACGGTCTACGCCTGCGACGTAAACGCGGAGGCAGCCAGGGTGGTCGCGGCCGATATCGGACCTCACCACGTTGGTGTGGGGCTCGACGTTACCGATGCCGAAAGCGTCCTCGAGCTTCGGGAGCGGGTACTTTCAGAGACCGGACATCTGGACATCCTCGTCAACAACGCGGCAATGAACGACATGGTGGAAGCACCGCTTTCAAAGGGTGCCGTTTCGGCCTTCGAGAACTATCCGCTTGACCTGTTCCGCAAGGTCATCGACGTCAATGTCACGGGTGTGTTTCTCACCAGTCAGATCCTCGGATCGCACATGGCGGACGTTGGTAGCGGCTCGATCATCAACATTGCATCCACCTATGGCGTCGTTGCTCCGGACCAACGACTCTACAAGCATCCCGACGGAACACAGACCTTCTTCAAGAGTGCCGCCTATCCGGCCTCGAAGGGCGCGGTTGTGATGCTGACAAAGTTCCTTGCGACCTATTGGGCGAAACATGGCGTGCGCGCCAATGCACTTTCTCCGGGTGGGGTTGCCAACGGCCAGGACGATCACTTTCAGAGGCTGTATGCCGAGCGCACTCCAATGGGGCGCATGGCAGACCCCTCAGACTACCGCTCAGCCCTCGTGTTCCTTGCCGGCGAAGCGTCTGCATACATGACGGGTCAGAATCTCATCGTCGACGGCGGTTGGACCGCATGGTAGAGGCGTTCAGCGATCGATAGAGGCACAACGAATTCACAGTTCACGTTCATTCTTCGCGGAGTCAGTCATGAACAATACGTTCAGCAATGCGCCGGCAATCGGAGTCGATCACCCCGTATACATCATCGCCGAGATCGGCATCAACCATAACGGCTCGCTCGAGATCGCCACTGATATGATCGAGGGAGCAGCACGAGCCGGAGCTTCCTGCGTCAAGTTCCAGAAGCGCACACCAGAGCTGTGCGTGCCCAAAGATCAGTGGAACATCGAGCGTGATACGCCTTGGGGGCGCATGACCTATATCGACTATCGGTACAAGGTGGAGTTCACCGAAGACGATTACCGCGTGATCGATGCATTGTGTCGCGATCTCGGGATCGCCTGGACGGTATCGTGCTGGGATGAGGAGGCGGTCGCATTCATGGAGGCCAACTTTGACGTGCCATTCTATAAGGCCGCGTCGGCCTCGTTGACAGACCTGAAGCTTTTGCGTGCCATGGCCTCGACAGGAAAGCCCCTTATGATCTCAACCGGCATGTCGACCATGGACGAGATCGATGCTGCCGCAGCTGCCCTGAATGGACATCGACTGATGATCGCCCATGCCACGTCGGCCTATCCGTGTTCTACTGATGAACTGAACCTGCGCATGATCAACACTCTCATGCAGCGATTCCCGGAAAGTCTTATCGGGTACAGTGGACACGAAGTTGGACTTGCAACGACGTATGCGGCTGTTGCCCTTGGTGCACGTTTCGTTGAGCGTCACATCACGCTTGACAGAGCGATGTGGGGCACTGACCAGGCCGCCAGTGTTGAGATCGCGGGCCTGGAGCGGATGGTGAGGGATATCCGCGAGATCGAACGTGCTCTCGGCGATGGCGTCAAGCGCCTCTACGACAGTGAACTCGGGGTGCGCTCGAAACTGCGTCGCGTAGCCTCGGCCATCTCCGGGGAAGCCTAAGCAATGGAGCTGACACTTGCTACGATCTGCACGCTGATCGTGATCTTGTCAGGGGGCCTGCTGATCCTACTTGAACGCCTCTTCCCGTATGACCGAGGTCAGCCCCTACTGCGTCAGGGATTTCTCACCGACCTTGGTCTGTACGCCATCGTGCAGAGTTACGTACTCGGACTGGTGATCTTCGCCCTAATCGCATGGGTCGATGAGCAGACCGGGCTCAGCCGGTTGACGCTGCTGCGCTCACAGTCTCTTTGGACGCAGATGCTTGTTTTGTTTGTTGCGCACGACTTCTACATCTACTGGTTCCACCGCTGGCAGCATGCAAGCCCCCTGCTATGGAGGATTCACGAGGCGCATCATTCCACGACGCACGTCGACTGGCTCAGCGGGTCGCGCTCACACAGTTTGGAGATCCTCATCAACCAAACCATTGAGTACCTGCCGATCGTGCTGCTTGCTTCGCCCGAGATCGCCCTTATGAAGGGGGCTACTGATGCCGTCTGGGGGATGTACATTCACTCGAACATCAACGTGCGCTCGGGAAGGCTGCAACTTCTGATCAATGGTCCGGAGATGCATCGCTGGCATCATGCCAATGACCATCGTTCGCACAACCGCAACTTCTCAACCAAGCTGGCCATCTGGGACTGGGTCTTTGGCACAGCGTATCTGCCGGCTGATGAGAAGCCGACCACATACGGGCTTGGCGACGATTTCCCGAAGGGATACATAGGGCAGCATCTGCATGCATTCCGACGCAAAGACTGACATCGCACTGGGCGAACTCGACGAGGTCGAGCTGCCCGTCGAGCCCTCGGAACGGGAGCTGGTCGATGCACACCTTGCGGTCCCACTCGACGTCGACACCATCATTGTGTCGGACCTTCACCTCGGTTCGGAAGTGGCTCGATCGCGAGCGCTGGTCATGATGCTCAAGACGCATTCCTACAAGCGACTGATCCTGAATGGCGATGTCTTTGATGATCTGAACTTCAAGAGGTTGACCAAGGATGACTGGAAGGTACTGTCACTACTGCGCCGACTCTCGAACCCGAGACGGGGCATCGAGGTCCTGTGGATCGTAGGCAATCACGACGGTGGTGTTGCTGAGATACTGACGCATCTGCTCGGCGTACCGGTGCAGGAGGAGATCGTCTTCACGGTTGGCGGGCGTCGGCATCTGGCTATTCATGGCCATCAGTTCGACCGCTGGATCACCAAACACGTTACCATCACAGCCATTGCCTCGGCCCTGTATCTCATGCTGCAGCGCATTGACCCGAAGCACCGCGTAAGCAGGTGGGTGAAACGTACGAGCAAGAAGTGGTTGCGACTCAGCGACAAGATCGGCCATGATGCTATTCAGCACGGCCGTAGGAAGCACCAGGCCGATGTTGTGCATTGTGGCCATACGCACATGCCGGTGATTCGGCAGATCGATGGAGCCACATATGTCAACTCGGGCTGCTGGACCGATAAGCCGTCAACCTACGTGACGATCGATCATCAGGGGGATGTTCAGTTGCATTCGATGTAGATTGGCCGTGCCACCTCGAACGGAATCTGCATGCATCACGACCATTCTGCTCGCCCCATACTGTTTGATGTGCAGCACGTTACCAAGTCCTACCGCATGGGAGAGCTTGATGTGGTTGCGCTCAATGACGTATCGCTTTCGATTCGTCAGAGTGAGCTTCTGGTGATCCTTGGAGCCTCGGGCAGCGGGAAGTCTACGCTTCTGAATATTCTTGGCGGACTTGATGTGCCGACCTCCGGCACGGTTCACTATCGCCAACAGGATCTGACCAATGCCGGTGATGCAGAGTTGACGGAGTTCCGTCGGCGATCGGTTGGGTTTGTCTTCCAGTTCTACAACATCATTCCGAGTCTGACGGCACTTGAGAACGTCAAACTTGTTACGGATCTCGTGGACGCTCCCATGGACCCACGTCAGGCGCTCGAGCTGGTGGGTCTTGCCGATCGCATGGGGCACTTCCCATCGCAAATGTCAGGGGGCGAACAGCAGCGTGTTGCCATCGCCCGTGCCATCGCAAAGCGTCCAGATGTGTTGCTCTGCGACGAGCCGACGGGTGCCCTGGACTTCGAAACGGGCGTGAAGGTTCTTGAAGTGATCGACATGGTCCACCGAGAGCTCGATGCCACGGTGGCTCTGATCACGCATAATGCGAGCATCGCCGATATGGCCGACCGTGTGCTGCGTATGCGTAGCGGTTCGATCGTGGAGGAGTACTCTCCGCCAGTGCGAAAGCAGCCGCGAGAGCTGTCATGGTGATGCCCACGCTCACCATCAAGCTCTTCCGGGAGGTCCGTCACATGCGCGGACAGATGATCGCGATCATCCTTGTCATTGCTGCCGGCATTGCCAACTACGTGGCTTTCCAGAGCACGCACTCGTCGCTGGTTCTGTCACAACAGGCCTATTACGATGCGTCGAACTTCGGTGATATCTGGGTACAGGTTCGGCGTGCACCCGAGGCACTGCGAGAGCGCATCGCATCGATCGATGGTGTAACGAGCGTGGATCTTCGTGTAGTGGCCAGTGTGGTGATCGACATACCGGGGCTGATAGAGCCGGCCGGCGGCATCATCACCAGCGTGCCGAATGACGCCCAGCCCACTATCAATCGGCTGAGCCTGAAGTCGGGGCGCTGGATCGAGCCGCGAGCATCGGACGAGGTGATCGTTTCCTATGCCTTTGCCACGGCTAATGGGTTTCGTGAGGGCGACACGGTCAATGCCGTCATCAACGGAAGGTGGAAGCCCTTGCGTATCGTGGCCACTGCTCTGTCGCCGGAGTGGGTTCTGGAGCTTGTGCCAGGTTCGATGCTGATCGACAACAAGCGATTCGCCGTCATGTGGATGGGGCATGATGCATTATCGGCACTCTACGACATGTCGGGCGCGTGGAATAGCGCATCGATCGATCTTGCACCGGGATCGAGTGTGAGTGCTACGATCGATCGGCTGGACGTTCTTCTTCGACCCTACGGATCGACGGGAGCGATCGCCAGGGTAGACCAGATGTCGCACAAGTTTCTCTCCGACGAGATCCGCCAGCTTTCGCTCACGGCGCTGATCGTTCCTCTGATCTTTCTCGGAGTGGCGATCTTCCTCTTGAACATCTCGCTGCTACGATTTGTCACCACACAGCGTGCCTACATCGCCATCCTGAAGGCGTTTGGATACAGCAACGCCCGCATCTCGATGCATTACGTCGGCTTCGCCATTGTGGCCGTGGCCGGAGGCACCGTGCTTGGTTTGGCAGGGGGCGTGTACATCGGCATCAAACTCGTGCAGATGTATCTCGACTTCTATCGTCTTCCGGTCCTGGAGTTCGACATGCCGGTGCTGGTGGTGATCAGCGCGATCATCATGAGTCTGCTGGCAGCATCACTCGGTGCCATCGCCGCAGTGCGCGCCATTGTTCGACTGCCGCCGGCCGAGGCGATGCGTCCGGAGGCGCCGCGATCGTATCGAGGGGGCATCCTTGAGCGCAGCGGTCTGACGCGTTTGTTTGGTCCGGTCACGTCGATGATCGTGCGCAATGTACTGCGTCGCCCCCTTCGAGCAGGCGTGAGCCTCATGACCATTGCACTTGCCTTGTCGCTGCTTGTGCTTGGGCGCTACTTCATGGAGATGTTCGGAACGATCCTCGACGTGCAGTTCAATTCGGTGGCACGTGAGGATGCGGCTGTGACGTTCATGACGCCTCGATCGCACGTGGCGGTTCACGATTTGGCGGCCTTGCCGGGTGTGATGGCCGTTGAGCCCTTCCGTGCCATTGCCGTTGACGTGATAGCCGGACAGAAGATCAAGCGCACGGCGGTCACGGCAGGTGTGGAGATGCCCGACCTGCATCGTGTGACCGACATGTCGGGGGAGCCTCAGCACATCCCACGGCATGGCGTGGCATGCTCACGGTTCATGGCCGAGGCGATGGGCTTTGGCGTTGGTGACACGATCCAGCTGCGGCAGATCGACGAGCAGCGGCGAACCTTCACGGTAGCCGTTACGGCAGTGATCGATGACATGATGGGTGTGCAGGTGTATGTCGCTACCGGCCTGCTGAGCGACCTGCTGCATGAACAGGGGAGCATCAGCGGTGCCTTTCTTCAGATCGATCCGGCCAGAATGCAGGACTTTTACCGCGCCATCAAGAAACTGCCGTCCATGTCGAGCGTGGTCATGCGCGAGCGTGCAATGCGTAGCTTCGATGAGAGCTACATGCAATTCATGGACATATCGAATTACTATATCGTCTTCTTCGCCTCGCTGATCGCATTCGGCGTGGTGTTCAACAATGCGCGCATTGCTCTGAGCGAACGAGGCAATGAACTTGCCAGTCTGCGTGTGCTTGGGTTTACGGCTAGAGAGGTGTCGATCATCCTGCTTGGTGAGCAGCTTGTGCTTACGCTTGCGGCTCTGCCTCTGGGCCTGCTATGGGGCGTTCTATGGTCGATGTGGATGCCCTCGCTCATCGCAACAGATCTGTTCCGATTTCCGTTTTCTATGAGCGTACGTAATCTGGGCATCAGCAGTGCGATGATCCTTGCGGTGGCCGTGATCACGGGCGCCTTCATCCGACGTCGGATCGGTCGACTTGATATGATCGCTGTTCTGAAATCACATGAATGACCATGAAGCTTAAGCGTCCTCGATATCTCGGATGGATCACCACGGCAGTCATCGTGGTGGCTGTCATCATCTACGCCGTACTCCCAACCCCGATCACGGTCGAACAGGTTCGCGTCACACGGCAGAATCTGCAGACCACCATAGAGGCTGACGCGGTAGTGCGAGTGCGCGACAAGTTCGTTGTTGCCATGCCGGCTACCGGGATCCTTGAGCGGCTGCTGATCGAAGCGGGCGATAGTGTGGTGGCCGGTCAGATCGTCGCAACGATCATTCCTCCTGAGATCGATGCGCGCCAACGTTCCGAAGCCGAGGCTCGCGTGCGCTCGATCGAATCGGGCATTATCGAAGTCCGTCAGCGCCTGGCAGCCCTTAGCCCCCTGATCGAACAGGCTCGCCGGCGTGCAGAGCGGATCGGACGCCTCGACCAGGCCGGCGCTGTCTCGAAGGAGCAGGTCGAGAACGCGCGCGACGCCTATGAGCAGCTGCAGCGCGAAGCAGATGCACTTCGTGCGCGGGAGACAGCCGTGGGATATGAGACGCAGGCTGCACGTAGCATTCTTTCTGCCCGACCGGGTCAGCGTGTTGCCGTGCGGGCCCCGTCCGGCGGAGTGGTCCTCCGCAGGTACGAACAGTCCGAGCGCACCATCATGGCCGGAATGCCCATCATTGAGATCGGTGACACGTCGCACCTGGAAGTGGTGATCGATGTGCTGAGTGCCGACGCTGTGCGCGTCAGACCAGGCATGACGGTCAACCTCGATGGGTGGGGAGGGGGCTTGCGCATCTATGGAACGGTCCGCCGAATCGAGCCGGCAGCGCGCACGAAGGTGTCATCTCTCGGTATCGAAGAGCAACGAGTGTACGTCATGGCCGACCTTTCCAGTGCTCCTGCAACACTCGGAGACGGTTATCGTGCCGAAGCGGCGATCGTAGTTGCCGAGGCCCGCAATGTGCCTTGTGTTCCGCTCGGTGCGCTACTGAGAGATGCCGACCAGTGGTACGTGCTGATTGTGGATGCCGGAACGGTACAAAGACGAAACGTTACCCTTGGCGGGCGCAGCGCGCTGATGAGCGCCATCACGTCGGGACTCCGTGAAGGCGACAATGTGATCGTGCACCCCTCGGAGAAGCTCCGCGTCGGCGACAAGGTTCAGTAATCCGTCGCTTATGCCGGGTAGGTCGTGGCACCATTTGCGCCGTGGCAGGACTTGAACTTCATGCCGGACCCGCACGGGCAGGGCTCGTTGCGACCGACCTTACGTCCGGCATTGCGGATCGTGGCCGTCTGCTGAGCATCCTGCTGAGCATTCGGGTCAGACCCAAGTGTAGGCGTTGCGCTCGGATGTGAGAACCGCAGCTGACGCGTGGGCGTAGACGTGGTGACCGTTGGAGCGGGAACCGGACGAGGAGCCGCCTGAGCCGATGGGCGTTCGACAACCTGCGGGAAGTACTTGAAGGCGAACGATACGGTTGCCTCGTTGATCTGCGTGACCAGCTCAAGGAAGATCCGATACGCTTCCTGCTTGTACTCGAGAATTGGGTCTTTCTGACCGTATGCCCGCAGGTAGATACCTTCCTTGAGGTCGTCCATTACTCTGAGGTGTTCTCTCCATTCGTCGTCCACGGCACGAAGTGCCGCAACGCGCTCGAGCTGTGCCATGAACTCCGGTCCAAGCATGGCTTCCTTGCGATCATAGAACTCGACGACGGCCTCTTTGACACGTTCGAGCACGTCGCTCTTCGAATCTGCTGCAAAAGACTCAGCCGTGACGTTTGGTTCGCAAAGCATCTTTGCTCGAATGGCATTCATGAACGACACATGGTCATTCGATGGATGATGCTCGTCATACCAGAGTTCGCATAGCTCTGCTGCGTACTCGATCATCTCACTGCGCAGACGTTCGCCCATGAGTGCATGGCGACGCCGATCATAGATCACCTCGCGCTGCTGATTCATCACATTGTCGTACTCAAGAAGGCGTTTGCGGATGCCGAAGTTGTTCCCTTCGACCTTCTTCTGGGCATTCTCGACGGCCTTTGTCACGATGCCGCTTTCGATCGGTTCGCCATCGGGTACCTTCAGGCGCTGCATTGCCGATGACAAACGCTCACCACCGAAGAGGCGCATCAGGTCGTCCTCGAGCGAAATGAAGAACCGCGACGACCCTGGGTCGCCCTGACGTCCGGAACGTCCGCGCAGCTGGCGATCGATACGGCGTGCCTCATGGCGTTCCGTACCGATGATCGCAAGGCCCCCTGCCGCCTTCACGTCAGGGTCGAGCTTGATGTCAGTACCCCGGCCGGCCATGTTCGTTGCGATCATCACAGCGCCTTTCTTCCCGGCATTGGCAACGATCTCTGCCTCGCGCTGGTGCTGCTTGGCATTCAGCACGTTATGGTTCACGTTGGCGCGCTTGAGCATCTTGGAGAGAAGCTCCGAAACTTCCACGCTGGTCGTACCGACAAGCACGGCGCGTCCGGCGGCGAGTTCGTTTTGAACGCCCTCAACCACGGCATTGTACTTCTCGCGCTTGGTGCGGAAGATCAAGTCGTTCATGTCCTTGCGCTGCACGGGCCGATTCGTTGGAATCGCCACCACATCAAGGCTGTAGATCTGCCAGAACTCCGCGGCCTCGGTCTCGGCTGTACCGGTCATGCCGGCCAGTTTATGGTAAAGTCGGAAGTAGTTCTGGAGCGTGACGGTGGCAAAAGTCTGCGTGTCCTGTTCAACAAACACGCCTTCCTTGGCCTCGATGGCCTGATGAAGTCCGTCAGAGTAGCGACGTCCCTCCAGGATACGGCCCGTGAACTCGTCGACGATCTTGATCTTGCCGTCCTGCACGACGTATTCATCGTCACGAACGTAGAGCGTATAGGCTCGAAGAAGCTGATTTACGATGTGAATGCGATCCGAACGGTCTGAGAACACGCGCATGTACTCGTCGCGCTTCATCGTCTTATCCTCAGCGCTGATACTTGCATCTCCTTCGAGGGCGCTCATCTGTGCGGCAATGTCCGGGATCACAAACATCTCCGGATCTTCCTGAGCCGAAGTAAGCAGCTCGCGCCCCTTCTCCGAGATGTCGATCGAATGGTTCTTTTCATCGACCGTGAAGTAGAGCTCCTTGTCGATGATGTGCATGCGCTGACCCTGGTCACGCAGATAATCAAGCTCACTATCGCGCAGGAGCTTCATTGCATCTGGCTCCTGAAGGATCTTCATGAGCTTGCTTTGCTTGGGCATGCCGCGGTTTGCTCGGAGCAACAGAACGCCCGCGTTGGTTCGATCTTCCTTGTAGCCTGTTGCCAGAAGTTTCTCGGCTTCGGCAACGATGCTGTTGACGAACCGGGCCTGCGCATCAACGAGTCGCTGAATACGCGGCTTCATCTCGACAAATGCCTTTTCGGTACTGCCTGCAGTTACGGGTCCGGAGATGATAAGGGGCGTGCGGGCCTCGTCGATCAGGACCGAGTCAACCTCATCGACGATGGCAAACCAGTGACCGCGCTGAACCATATCGGCCGGGTCGGTCACCATGTTATCGCGCAGGTAGTCGAAGCCAAACTCGTTGTTTGTTCCCCATGTGATGTCGGCCCCATACTGCGCCTTGCGCTCTTCGGGCCGCATGTCTGACTGGATGCATCCTGTTGATATGCCAAGTTTGTCGAAGATCGGACGCATCCACTCACGGTCACGTCGAGCCAGATAATCGTTCACCGTCACAAGGTGTACACCACGTCCGGCAAGAGCATTCAAATACAGCGGCAACGTCGAGACAAGCGTCTTTCCTTCACCTGTGCCCATCTCGGCGATCTTACCCTGGTGCAAAACGGCGCCGCCGATGAGCTGCACATCGTAGGGGACCATCTCCCATGTCTGCTCGTTGCCCACGACCATGTATTTATGACCGACAAGCCGACGTCCGGCATCTTTGACAACGGCGAACGCTTCAGGCAGAATATCGTTGAGGGCTTCCTGGGTGGCTTCGAACTGTTCGCGTTCGTTAGCTCCAAGGCGGGCGTAGAGGTTGGACCGTTCGGTGTGGTCCATGGTCACGTCCGTGCGCAGCCGCTCTCGAATATCCTCGGCCTCGGCCTTTAGTTCTGCAACGGCCTCGACGATGCGCTCGCGAAACTGCTGGGTCTTACCACGGAGTTCATCGTCGCTCAGTGACGCGAGTGTGGCATAGTGCTCGTTGATCTGTGCTACAATTGGTTGGAGCTGCTTGACGTCCTTCTCGTGCTTTGAACCGCCGATAAGAGACTGCAGAAACTTTAGCATGACGTGGTTGTGTTTGTTAACAGATTGGCCAATGACGATGCATCGGCGTTCATCGTGCGAACGCATCCGGCCCGAACGGCAAAATTACTCGTAATTTTCACGGCTAAGTCCACGGAACTTGTTGTATTCGCCCCTTACCTCACGATGGAACCAGATCTGCACCTTTTTACCCCCGAGAATCTGCTTGAGCAGGCATCCACGGCTGAGGAACACCTTGGTTACAAGATCCTGAGCTTCTACGTCGATGATGCAGGTATACTTTCGAAGTCTGTCACTCAGCACAGGGCAACGTTCTACCTGTCGCCCTCCGGAGGTACGTTGCGGGACGAGCACCTGAACATTGTTCTTTACAGTGCAAAGTTCGATCTCTATAAGGGCTTCGGGCGTGCATGATACTTTGCCGCCTTCGCAGATGATCTATCTCGATAACAGCGCAACGACCCGACTCGACGAGGACGTGCTTGAGGCGATGCTGCCGTGGCTTCGTGACGGATACGGCAATGCTTCGAGTATCTACGACCTTGGTCGCCGGGCGCGAGTGGCCGTCGAATCGGCACGATCCACCATCGCCGCAGCCCTCAATGCTCACCCGGCGGAGATCATCTTCACCAGTGGCGGTACGGAATCGAACAACGCGATCTTGAAGTCAGTTCTGCACGAATCGTCGCTGGCACGGCGTCTGGCAGTTGGTGCCACTGAGCATCATGCCGTGCTGCATCCGGCAGAGGCAGAGCGTGTTGCCGGCACAGCGGTCGACATCATGGGCGTCGACCACGACGGACTCGTTGATCTTACGGCACTTGAGCAGCACAACCGCGCAGACACGTTGGTCAGCCTCATGCATGCCAACAACGAAACAGGCATCATTCAGCCCCTTGTCGAGGTGCGAAAGCGTGTTCCGCTTGCACTGCTTCACAGTGATGCCGTGCAGTCGTTTGGGAAGATCCCGATCGACGTGCAGGGCCTCGGTGTTGACTTTCTATCGCTCTCAGCACACAAGATCCATGGTCCAAAAGGTGTCGGCGCGATGTTCATTCGCAAAGGTGTCGACTTCAAGTCGCATCAGCAAGGGGGCGGTCAGGAACGAAACCGCCGCGCAGGAACCGAGCCGGTAGCGCTGATAGTAGGCTTTGCAGCGGCGGCGAAGAAGGCAATGTCGGAGTTGGACATCCGGTCGAATCACATGCTAGAACTTGTGCGCCATGCGCGGCAGATGCTACAGAGTGACATCCCCGATGTGCGCATCAACACTCCCGAGACGGGTTCGCTGCCGAACATCCTGAATGTTTCTTTCCTCGATGCGGATCGGCTCGATGGAGAGGCCATCATCCAATCAATGGACATTGCCGGCGTTGCCGTTTCCAATGGCAGTGCCTGCGTCTCCGGCAGTCAGCAGCCTTCTCATGTGCTTTTGGCCATGGGCCGCTCGTCAGCTGAATCACACGCAGCAGTGCGCATTTCCGTGAGCATACACTCCACGCGCCAGGAAATCGAGCGAGCCTGCACAATACTTAGCAGTGTGGTTCGTAATTTGCGTGGTCAAACACACAACTAGTCACATTTGACGCTTTCACTCATCACCCGCAGGAGACATATCATGCGAACAATCCTCACCAGTGTCATTGCCGTTCTCGCGATGTCATCATTGGCCCTGGCAACATCGATTCCCGGCGCTGCTCCAGGAGCAAAGAAGTACACGCTGAACAACGCTGTCGGAAAGAACGCCATTGAGTTCGTCTCTGACGCACCGGTAGAAATGATTAATGGCAATGCCGATGGCGTTGATGGATCATTCTCCCTTGATGCGTCCAATCTGGAGGCAACCACCGGGACGATCACTGTGAAGGTCATGACGATGAAAACGGCCAACAGCAAGCGCGACGAGCACATGTATGATGCGATGTGGCTTGATGCGGCCAAGTATCCGACGATCAGTTTCGATATCAAATCGTTGAAGGATGTGAAGGTCGCGACCAAGGATGGACGCAGCGTTGTGACGGCAACCGCAGTCGGCAGCTTCACCTGTCACGGTGTGACCAAGACCAGCACAGCAAGCGTCACGATCACCTATCTGCCGGAGTCAGCCGAGACCAAGAAGCGCGCCTCGGGCAATCTTGCCATGATCGAGGCATCGTTCAACGTGGCACTTGCCGATCATAGCATCACGGGCAAGGCTGGCGTGGTAGGCAAGAGCGTCGGTGAGACCATAGCCGTTAAGGCCAAGCTCTTTTCGAACTCCTGACATCCCCAAACATTTCCAAGATGGAACCTTCGGGCCAACGCAAAACGTTGGCCCGTCGTATTTTCAGCCGCTCACTGCGCAATTACTCCGGAGTCCGTATGCCTGCCATTCTCTCGACCCTTCTGCGACGCCCGTTCGTCGGTCCTACGATTGCCATCCTCATGGTGCTATCAATGTCTGCACCCGCAGCTGCCAGCAGCGGCGGTTATACCGGCAGATCCATCGTTGGCTGCGGAGGATGTCACGGCGGCGCCTCGGCCAATACCAACGTCAACCTTGAAGGTTCGCGGACCGTCAAGGCCGGTTCCACGAACACGTTCACTTTCGTGGTCGGTCATCCGCAACATCGCAATGCGGGCTTCAACCTCACGTTTCGCGACAACGTAGGGTCGGTGGGAACGCTGACAGCCGGTCCCAACACAAAGGTTCAGGGCAATGAGCTAACGCATA
>VERF01000024.1 GCA_018882895.1 Candidatus Kapaibacterium sp. | reverse complement strand
GTAATCCGTCCTCCGTCCTCCGTAATCCGTCCTCCGTAATCCGTCCTCCGTAATCCGTCCTCCGTAATCCGTCCTCCGTAATCCGTCCTCCGTAATCCGTCCTCCGTAATCCGTAATCAGTCCTCCGTCCTCCGTAATCCGTCCTCCGTAATCCGTCCTCCGTCCTCCGTAATCCGTCCTCCGTAATCCGTCCTCCGTCCTCCGTCCTCCGTAATCCGTAATCAGTCCTCCGTCATCCTGACCTGGTTCGCCCCTTGAACAAGGATCTGTTCTGTGCTGAGCCAGGGTTGGGGATCCAGGATCTCGGTGCGGCCGTTGGCCGTGGTGCCGGTGCGGACTTGACGCCGCACAAGGAGAGTGGGTGAGCCCGTGTAGAGGAACGTAGCCGAGCCGGAGCGCACGATGGCCGATTCCGGGACGGTGGTGGCCGGACGGGGCTGGGCGCTGATGGTGGCCTTGACAGAGGTGCCGGGTGTGAGGGAGGCGTCGGGTTTATCGAGGTGGACGTGTACCGGGACCGTGCGGTCGGAGCGGACCTCTTTGCCGATGAGGTGTACATGTGCGGCGCGGGCTGAGTCGGATGCATTCGTCAGGCTCACCATCACCCGGTCACCAATGCGGATGCCATAGACGTCACGCTCGAACACGGCAAGCTCCATGTGCATATGATCGGTGTCGACCACTTCAAGAACCGGAGTGTTTGGCTGGATGTAGGTGCCGACATTTACATTGATGGTTGTGACGTAGCCGTTGATCGGTGCCGATAGCGTGACAACCCGCGAGAGATTCGCCTCGGTGAGCGACGTTGCCTTGATGTTGAGCAGCGCAAGCTTTTCGGCCAGACCCTTTCTTTGGATGCGCAGCATCTGCACCTCACTCTGTGCCCGCTCAAGCGACTTGCGTGCGCTGATACTGTCGCGCGCCAGAAGCGTCTGTCGTCGGAGCTCCTGCTCGGCCAGCTCCAGCTGCGCAGATGCCACCAAATAATCCTGCTGCATCGTTACGAAGTCCTGGTGCTCAAGCGCCACCAGTGCCTGACCGGCGTGTACATGGCTGCCCTCGAGCACGCGCACCGAACGCACGATGCCACCGAATGGTGCCGTGATGCTGTAGGCATACTGCGGGGGAACATGCACGCTGCCATAGGTCAGAATGTTCGTGGCAATTGTGCCCTGCACCGCGACCCCGAACTCCAGTCGGGAGTTCTTGATCTGCTCCGGACGCAGACGGATCGTGTCGCTCGAGGTGCTCGGCGCTTCGTCAGTTGCCTTCGAAGTTTCGGCGCCGCAGCCGCTGGCGATGATACTGATCGTTATGATCGACATCATCAGGATGACGAATCCACGTTGATTCAGGGGGCGAGTTGTTTCAGTTGTGTGTTTCATGATCATTGTCCGCTCAGGAATTCGTAATCGGAAAGAAGTTCGGCCAGACCCATCCGCGCGTCGATCTCGGCCAGTTGGACGTCCAGGACCTGACGAAAGGCCATGCTCACCTCCGTCCACGAGGCTTGTCCCAGCTCATAGGCGCGCTGCGTCTGCTCCAGCAGCAGCGTGGCATCGCGCAGAGCCCCCTTCGAATAAACTTCGAGCAGCTGACGCTGCGCGGTGATCGATGAGCGCAGCATGCGCAGCTCGTGCGTGATGGTCTGCGCACCCTGACGTAGCCGCTGCTCGGCGATGCGTCGGTCGATCGTTGCCTGACGGCTCCGGGCATCGGTTGGCATGAACCACAGCGGCATGCTCAGCCCCACCATGAAGCCCTCGAACCTGTCAGAAGATCCGGCAACCAGCGGCGGTGCATTCGACTGTGGCAGGGGAGTGCCGATGAGCGTTTGATTGAAATAGCCAAGCGTGATGTCGGGCCAGAACTGCGCAGAGGCCGCCGATGAGGCCTGCTCGGCCACACGAAGCTGCTGCTCGAGTACGTCGATGAGCGGACTCGATACCGAGTCGGCCAGTGCCGGTATGATGCGCGGAGTCACCACCGTGTCGGCCGTGATCAGTTCGCGACTGATCCCGCAGGCAACACCAAGCTCTCCGTAGGCGATCTGAAGTCTGGTCTGTTCCTGCTGCCTGCGAGCAAGCAGTTCCGTGCGATATGTTTCGGCAGTGAGCCGGTCAAGGGGCTGAGCATCACCAACGTCGACGCGTCGGGAGGCTGCTTCGGCGGTTCGAGAGGCAACCGAGATCATCATGCTCAGACGATGCAGGCGCTCTCGATGCAGACATGCCCGCAGGTAGGCGCGGCGCACCGCGTGGTCGACCTCGCGGGTGGTGACGGTCTGACGCAGGGTCGACTCGCGATACTGCTCCTCGGCCAGATCCGCTGCCGCCATGAGCTTGGCCGGAAACGGGATCGTCTGCGAGAGCGTGATGTTATTGTCGCTCGACGTCGAGTTGTACTGTCCACCCATATACGTCAGCTGCGTCGACGGAACATCCACTGCGGCGGTGCGCTCCAGTGAGCTGCGTTCGAGGTTCAGAGCGGCGATGCGCATCGACGGATGGTTCGCCCGCGCAAGTCGCAATGCTTCGTCGAGATCCACCACCTGGGGCTGCGCCTGAATCGAAACCGACGTGCCAACCATCAGAACAAGCACGGCAGCAACATGAAGTCGTGCGTGCCGGGCGGCACGGCGCTTTTCAACCACCAGGTAGAGGATCGGCAGAAGGATCATCGTCAGCAGAGTGGATGTTACCAAGCCCCCTATCACCACGGTGGCAAGCGGACGTTGCACTTCGGCCCCGTCGCCCGTCGATAGTGCCATCGGCAGGAATCCCAGCGAGGCCACCAGCGCCGTCATCGTCACGGGGCGGAGTCGCTCCAAGGTTCCCGTGATGATGATTCTCAAGGGGCGATGCATGCCCCGCGCATGCAGTGATCGGAAGGCGGCCAGCAGAACGATGCCGTTCAGAACAGCCACGCCGAAGAGTGCGATGAAGCCCACGCCTGCCGAAATGCTGAACGGCATGCCCCGCAGCGCAAGCGCAATGATGCCGCCGATGGAGGCAAGCGGCACGGCCGTGAAGATCATGAGGGCATGACGTGCGTTCGAGAACGTCACGTACAGCAGGAACAGGATCAGCATCATCGCCACCGGCACGGCGATGCTGAGACGCTCGGTGGCGGCGGCAAGGTTCTCGAACTGACCTCCGTAGGTGATTCGGTAGCCAGGGGGCAGGCGCAGATCTGAGGCGATGCGCGATTGAAGCTCGGAGACGATGCTCTGCACGTCGCGTCCACGCACGTTGAAGCCCACGCTGATGCGGCGCTGCGCATCCTCGCGCTGGATCTGATTGGGGCCGATGATCGTTTCGATGCGGGCCAGCTGCGTTATCGGTACGTGCATGCCGGCCGGGGTGGTGACAAGGAGCGACGACAGATCGTCCACCGAGCCGCGCCATGCCGAGTCGAGCCGCACGGCAATGTCAAATCGGCGGTCCCCTTCGAAGACCTGGCCGACAAGTTCACCGGCGAAGGCCGTTCGCACGGCGGTGTTGACGTCATCAACGCTAGCGCCAAGCCGGGCGCAGGCCGCGCGATCGATCGCCACGGTGATCTGCGGCAGACCGCTGACAGGTTCCACATAGACGTCCTTGGCCCCCTGCACGCCGCTTGTCAGATGTCCGATGCGCGCGGCGATCGAGGCCAGCGAGTCGAGCTCGTCACCAAAGATCTTCACCACCACATCCTGCCGGGCGCCGGTCATGAGCTCATTGAAGCGCATCTGGATCGGCTGCTGGAACGAGAACTCCACGCCCGGTATGTCTTCGAGTGCCTTCTGCATCTTTGCCGCCAGCTCTTCGCGTGAGGCCGCAGAGGTCCACTCATGCTTGTCCTTGAGAACAATGATCAGGTCGCCCGACTCCATAGGCATCGGATCAAGCGGGATCTCCGAGGTGCCGATCTTGCCGACAACGCGCTCGACTTCGGGGAAGCGCTCTTCGAGGATCGCTGCGGCCCGCTTGGCGCGATCGATCGACGCGGCAAGGGACTGGCCTGTGGCCAGCCGCATTTCAACGGCGAAGTCACCCTCATCAAGCTGAGGAATGAACTCTCCGCCCATGGCCAGAAAGACCCCGATGGCAAAGGCAAATGCTCCGAGCGTTGCCCCGATGGTGAGTGTGGCATTGCGCAGCGAGAATCGCTGAACGGGGCGATACAGCCGCTCGATCAGCCCCATGATTCGGTCGGCGATCGACCACGTGCGCAGTCCGGGCTTGAGCAGCAGCGATGACATCATCGGCACGTATGTGGTGCTGAGCAGAAACGCACCGGCCACGGCGAAGATCACCGTTTCGGCCATGGGGCGGAACATCTTGCCTTCGATGCCCACAAGCGCCAGGATCGGAACGTACACCATCATGATGATCACCTCGCCGAATGCCGCCGAGCGACGGATGCCGATGCTGGCTTCTTTGACCGTTTCGATGCCGTTGCCGGAGGGGGCGTGGCGCGAGGTCAGCGCATGGATCACGGCCTCGACGATGATCACGGCCCCGTCGACGATCAGACCGAAGTCGAGCGCGCCCAGCGACATCAGGTTTCCGCTGACGCCGAAGAGGCGCATCATGGAGACGGCAAAGAGCATCGACAGCGGAATGACGCTGGCCACGATCAGTCCGGCTCTGAGATTTCCCAGCAGCAGGACCAGAACGAAGATCACGATCAGGGCACCTTCGATCAGATTCTTGCTCACCGTACCGATGGCCTTGTTCACCAGGCGCGTACGATCAAGGAAGGGCTCGATCACGACGCCTTCGGGCAGAGATCGAGAGATCTCGTCGATGCGTTGCTTGACCGATGTGATCACCTCGGACGAGTTCGCCCCCTTCAACATGAGGACGATTCCTCCGACGGCTTCCGAGGAGTCGTTATACGTCATGGCTCCGTAGCGGATGGCATGACCATCGCGCACAGTGGCCACGTCTCGAACGCGCACCGGCGCTTGGTCGGCGCGATGACGAACGACAATCTCGGCAATGTCTTCGGCCGACCGTACAAGGCCATCGGTGCGGATGTACTGCACGCCCGAGCGGCGCTCTATGTAGGCACCGCCGCTGTTGGCGTTGTTGGCGTTGATGGCGGCAATGACTTCGCCGATGCCCACTTCGGTCGACCGCAGACGCGCCGGATCGAGGGCGATCTCGGTCTGACGCAGGAATCCGCCAAAGCTAGAGACGTCGGCAATGCCCGGCGTGCCGATAAGACGTCGCCGCACGATCCAGTCCTGCAGTGTGCGCAGTTCGGCCAGCGTGTAGCGTGACTCGTAGCCGGGGGCGGTCTTGACCACGTACTGGTAGATCTCGCCAAGCCCCGTCGTCACCGGAGCCAGCAGGGGAGTCCCGGCACCGGAGGGGATCTCGCGCTGGACCTCGATCAGACGCTGGTCGACCTGGGCGCGGGCCCAGTAGACGTCGACGTCGTCATCAAAGACGATCGTGACCACCGACAGGCCGAATCGTGAGATCGAGCGCAGCTCACGGATCCCCGGGATGGAGGCCATCGTCAGCTCCACCGGCGTGGTGATGAGCTTCTCGACCTCTTGCGGGGCCAGTGCCGGTGACCGGGTGACGATCTGAACCTGGTTGTTGGTGATGTCGGGCACGGCGTCGATCGGCAGCGATCGCAGCGAAACCATACCCCAGATGATCAGGCCTATAACGCCCAGACCCACGATCAGCGGATTGCTGATCGAAAAGGAAATGATCCTTCGAAACATGAATTCCTCACAGATAGACACGATGACGTCTCCGGCATGATGGCCGGACGACCGAGGTCATCAGATCTGTCGAGGGGGCTGAAACACATCCGGTGTGCGCAGGTGCGGAACACCGACGTGGTCGGCCAGGGCCGGGTACGGGGCATCGGCAACCGCAACCGTGAGGTTCGTCGAGCACGTCGGAAGTTCCACCGACGTGGTCATGGGTGAGCTGCCGCCCAGCAGCGGGAGGGAATCGTGTTCCTCGTCGCTGCCGGCCGAGCCGTCGAAATGGTCGTGCAGGAAGTCGAGAAACGTCAGCGTCGACTGGCCATGATCCTGCACATGATGCACGTAGTGGCGCACCAGATTGCCCATCTTTGCAAGCTCCGGGGCGTCATACGAGCCCAGAAGGGAACCGGCAAGGAGCACGGGCAGAAGAAGGATGCTGACAATTATCTTCATCGTCTCAACGTCAAAGCTTCCCACAGTGTGGATAACTTCACGAAATATGAATCTGAATTCATTGGTTCGCGGAGGGTGAGTTACGAACTTTGTGCCCACCGGAGCCATGGAGCGAGCGCAAACCTACATACTGGTTGGCGTAAATGCCATGAGATTCGTCAGTTCTTTGACAGTTGGACTAGCCATTTGCAGTTTTTTGTGCAGTTCGTGTGTCGGCCACAAGCCGGCACCAGTAGAAAGTTTGTCAGAGTTCATATACAATGAACCTGACGGAATCCTAAGCCTTGACCCGGCACAAGCATCCTACCGTAGCGCGTTGTGGACGTCTTCGCACCTCTTCAACGGCCTGGTGGAACTCGATTCGGCGCTCCGCATAGCCCCTTGCATAGCAAGCAGTTGGAGTGTCGACAAGAGTGGTATGGAATGGACGTTTCGTCTTCGGACCGACGTAATGTTTCATCCCGATGCATGTTTCGGATCTGTTCGAACGCGACGTGTGGTAGCGCGGGACGTCAAGTATAGTCTCGAGCGCATCCTTGACGCGCGGACGAAATCGACAGGCCTTTGGGCATTTCGGACGACCATCGCCGGTGCCGATGAATTTCATCGGGAGACGCGCGCCGGGCGTTCCGGATCAGTCGAAGGCATCACGGTCGTGAATGACTCCGTCATCACCATCCGGCTCACAAAACCATTTGCTCCGTTTCTGGCCGTTCTCACCATGCCATACGGCTCGATTATTCCGAGGGAAGCGATCGAAGCGTATGGAGCCGAGTATGGACGACATCCCGTTGGTACGGGCCCGTTCATGTTCGGACTCTGGAACCAGGACCGAGAGCTCTTGTTGAGCCGAAACCCGCAGTATTTCAAGGTCGACTCTACAGGGCGGCGTTTGCCGTACCTTGAGCGAGTCCGTATCACCTTTGTGCGGGACCCCAAGAGCGAGTTCCTCGAATTCACCAAGGGTGCATTCGACGTGATCTCGTCGGTGGACGAGTCCTTTTCGCCGAGTGTCTTTGATGCCAAGGGCGGTCTGCGCGAGCCGTATGACCGTTTTCGGGTGTTGCGCACTGCCGCCAACACCATCGAGTATTACGGCATACTTCTCGACACGACCTTGCCCGCGGGGCGCACATCGCCCCTTGCGCGGTCGAAGGCTCTTCGTCAGGCATTGAATTATGCGATCGACCGGCACAGGATCGTCACGTACCTATTGAGTGGTCGTGGCATTCCGGCCTACCATGGCGCATTGCCGCCAACCATGCCGGGATTCAACGACTCCGTTCAGGGGTATCGCTACGATCCCGATCGTGCCCGTCGACTTCTTGCCCAAGCAGGGTATCCCAATGGGAAGGGGCTTCCAAAGCTCCTGTTGCAGCTCGGGAACAGTCAGCGCACCGCCTCGATCGCCGAGGCCGTGCAGGCGCAGTGGAAAGATGTCGGCATCGACGTCGAACTGCGTCAGGTCGACTTTCCGCAGCACCTTTCGATGGTTCGCGCCGGTGAGCTGGCGCTCTGGAGGACAAGTTGGATCGGAGACTATCCCGATCCCGAGAACTTCCTGGCGCTGTTCATTTCGTCGACGATCGCCCCGAAGGGTCCCAACACGACGCGTATCAACCGGAGCGATCTTGATTCGCTCTACGAGGCGGCCCTTTCGCCGCGCCTGGACGACGCGTCGCGCAATGCCCTGTACACACGCATGGAACGGATCGTGGTGGATGAAGCACCCTGGGTGTTTCTCTATTATCACGTAGTTCTTCGCGTTTTTCAGCCCCATGTCAAGGGGCTCACGCTCGATGGTTCGGACCGTCTGATCCTTGAACGGGTCAGCAAAGTGCCGTACCACGAGGATTTTTCACCATGAAGTTTGAAGGAGGCGTAATGATGACGATTAAGCTGCCTGGCGCGACGCTCCTTTCAATCCTTCTCACGTTTGTGTTCGCGCTCTCCAGCGTGCTGCCCGAGATCGCCTCGGCCAGCCCCATGCCGACGGCCGCCAAGGTATCGAAGGCATCGCGCAAGGTTTCGCGTAAGAAGCGCTCACGTCGGTCCAAGTGCTCTCCCGCCGCTCGTGCGGCCGGAAAGCGTCAGGCGATCGACCTGATACGTACACAAAGTCCGGAGCTGTGCCGCCTTACCGGCATCAAGATGGCTTCGGGTGACTCGATCATCAACACCACGGAAATTCTTAACAGTGACGGCGAACTCAGCGATGCAACAGCCGGCGCCGAACTCCCTTATGAAGAAGGGGAGATCATTGCCGAGCTTGAGCAGGAGGACGACGTAACGCCCGACCTTGAGGCATTCCGAACACTGTGGTTGTCGATGATCGATGAGAAGGATGGCGGAGCTGCCACACAAGGCATTCTACCGAAGCAGAAGCTGGCCGATGTCGTGATGGAATGGTTGGGCACACGCTACCACTTTGGTGGTATGGCCCGCACCGGCATCGATTGCTCGGCTTTCACGCAAATGCTCTTCGCATCTTCCATGAACGTCACACTGCCTCGTACGTCGGTTGCGCAGGCAACCCTCGGTAAGTCGGTGGGACGTCGTTCAGAGCTCCAGTTCGGAGATCTGGTATTCTTCCGCACACGCTCACGTCGCGGCATCTCGCACGTTGGCATGTATCTGGGCGACAATCTGTTTGCCCACTCCTCATCGCGCTACGGCGTTACGATCTCGTCCCTTGAGTCGACCTACTACTCGAAGCGCCTCGTGGCCGCCCGCCGTATCGGCGAAGAAGACATCGCTCGTCTGGCCGGCTCGGCGCAGACGTCGAATGTGAACTGATGACAGGTTGCAGGTTACAGGTTACAGGTTACAGGTTACAGGTTGAACGAAAAACGAACGAGCGCAGCGCGCGATGTGTACGGCGCTCGTTTCGTCAAGGGCCTAATGTTAGCGCGAGATGCTTCATCCAGAAGCAAAGATGCTTTTTGTCATTGGATTCCCGTTTTCGCGGCAATGACCGATGGCCTTGTACCCTGACTCTAGCTTTCCTTTGACCGTCGTCGTGCGCCGCGATTGCGGAGTTCGGTTCGTGTCACTTCGACGGCCTCGAGTGTTTCGATGAGGTCTTGCTGGTCGGCCGACATGACGAGGTCGATCATGCGTTTTTCGGTATTTGCCTTTGCGATGCGGACGCGTACCAGTGATCCGTATCGGAAGACGCGCCTGGTGCGACGTCCATAGATGCGCATGCGTTGTTCATCGAACACGTAATAGTCGTCATCGATATCGCGAATGTGCAGGAGTCCCTCGATCATCAGATCCTTGATCGTGATGAACACACCGAACGTAGCTACGCCCGTAACGTAACCGACGTGGTCGGAGCCGACGTGTTCGCGTGCGAGGATGGTTTGCGCCAGCTTTACCGATGCCCGTTCGGCTTCGATCGACGACCGTTCGGTGGCCGAGCACTGGTCTCCGGCGTAGCTGACGATATTCTCCAGCTGACGCAGTCGGCGGGCATCCGGTTGCCCCTTGGCATACTCCTTCAGGAGGCGGTGCACAACAAGGTCCGGATAGCGCCGAATGGGAGAGGTAAAGTGCGCGTAGTCGTCAAAGCCCAGACCAAAGTGTCCGATGTTGTAATCGGCATAGACGGCCTTGGCCATCGACCGCAGCAGCAGAGTGTTGACGACGGGCTGTTCTACTTTGCCTTGGGCCTGACGCAGGATGGCGTTGATGTTGGAGGGGGCGAGCTGCCCGCTCGGCACGTCAAAGCCCAGCGTCCGAATGATGCCCACGGCGTTGCTGATCTTCTCGGCATCCGGCTTGTCGTGCACTCTGTAGAGATAGGGCGGCAGATCCCGCAGCTTCCACTTCTTGCGAAGCTGGTGCATGTGCTCGGCCACGCATCGGTTGGCCGCCAGCATGCATTCCTCCACGAGAGAGGTCGACTCGGTGCGACGCTTGATCACGGCCCGTGTGGGCATCTTTGACTCGTCAAGCAGGAACTTCACTTCCTCGGTTTCGAAGTCGATGCCCCCTGCATTGACTCTCCGTGCAAAGAGCACCTCTGCCAGTTGCCGAAGCTGCCGGAGCAGATCCTCGTGGTCGCCCGGCTCTCCGAGGATGATGCGCTGCGCCTCGTCATAGGTGAAGCGCCGCGTACTTCTGATGAGTGTCTCTTCAATGCGGTACTTGGTGCGTTCTCCGGCCGGAGTGAACTCCATGAACACGGAGAAGGCATTGCGTGGCCTGTCGGGTACAAGCGAGCAGATATTGTTTGACAGGTGCTCGGGAAGCATCGGCACCACGCAGTCAACCAGGTAGGTGCTGTTGCCGCGCTCGAGCGCCTGCTTGTCGAGCGCCGAACCTTCCGGTACATAGTGCGAGACATCTGCGATGTGGACGCCGAGTTCGACGTTGCCGTTGTCGAGCACAGTCAGCGAGAGCGCATCATCGAAGTCGCGTGCATCTTCCGGATCGATCGTAATGATCGTTACATCACGCAGGTCCGTTCGACCCTTCGGCGGATCCCCCGATGGTTCGTCGTGTTGGTGGGCTTCTGCTTCGACCTCCGGCGGGAAGGACGTGGGAAGGCGAAACTCTTTCAGAATCGCTGCGAATTCCACGGCCGCCGAACCGGATGTGCCGATCACCTCGGTGATGACCGCCTCCGGTGCGGCATGATCATGCGTCCACCGAGCGAGTGTTCCCACCACCTTGTCGCCCGGGCGAGCCCCCTTGAGATTGACCTCGGAGACGAGGAAGTCGACGTGGTAGCGGGCATCATCCGGGATCAGGTAGGCAAAACTTCCGTCGATGTCGAGCGACCCCGTAATAACATGTTCGGCACGGCTGATGATCTCAACGATCTCGCCGCGAGGCTTGCGTCCGGGGGCCTGCGCATGAAGTCGCACGCACACCGTATCACCGTCGAGTGCCGTATCCATGTCGTGCCGGCGCACATGCACCACGGGCACTGCCGGATCGTCGGTGCGAACCATGCCATTGTCGTGATGCATCGCAAACACGCCTTGCAGGGTTCCTTCGGCACGATGAGGCAGGCCGTAGCGCCGACGGCTCATGCGTGTGATCGCCCCCTCCTGAGCCATCTGCTCAAGAAGCGAACGCAAATGTTCATAGTCTTCGGATCCGGCCCGCACGCGCAGCTGTTTCGACAGGTCGAGTAGTTGTAGCGGCACCATGGCCTTGCCGAGAGCTTCGAGAACATCGGAGCGCAGGTCGCGGATCTCTGTCATTCTTTTCATCACGCAATATGCGGAAGTGTCAGCCGTTCGATGGTACGCCCAAATCCCGTAGAATCGCACCATGAAAATCACTACGACTGCCATTGGTCTGCTTGTTGGCCTGGTTTGCCTGGCCTTTGCGCAGCAGGCAAGCGAATGGTTTGGCAGGGGGCTGAATGCATTCAATGGTGGACAGTATGCCGAGGCGGTGAAGCTGTATACCAAGGCCATAGAGCTCGACAGTGCGGCGGCGCCGGCATGGTACAACAGGGCTGCGGCTCACATGCGGCTGAAACAGTATCCGGAAGCCCACAGCGATCTCGACCGATGTCTGAGGATCTTTCCCGGTGCCACCAACGTCAAGATGCAACGCGCAATCGTCCGCTCGGAACTTGGTCGATACGCCGAGGCGCTCGACGATGTCAACACCGTCATCCGGGGCGATACGAGCTTTCCCAAGGCCCGGCTGCTTCGCGGTCGCATCCTGCTGGCCATCTACAAAGACACGGTGCGCGCCTGTGCAGACTTTCGGGCAACACTGGCGCTTGGAGACAGTGCGGCTCTTCGCTATCTGCAGGGGGCGTGCCGGTGATCCTTCGTTGGCCGCTGCTGATAGCGGCATGCTTTGTTCTTCTTACTGCCGGCCTTGCTGCGCAGAGCGCGCCCGTGCTGAGCACGGACTCGATCGTGGCCGAGTTCATCGGCAGCAACACGCGACCCAAGTGTGTGATCCGTGGCGTGTTCATTGATGGACACGTCGATACCGTGCGGGCTGCCCTGAAGACCTCCACCATTCGCACCACGGTAGGCGGCTATGCACGGTACAAACCCGTCATCGACTCGGTGTGGCTGGTTCCGATCTCGGAACAACGTCACGAAATGTTCATTCGACTTCGCCTGAGCGGGCAGCGCCTGCCCCTTCCCTCACGGGGCGTGCGCGGCGTGGTCAGGCTCACCGTGGCCGCCGCGGCATGGACCGGTACAGACTGGGCGTCAACCTCTAGCGAAGAGCTGGAAGTACCGATCGCGAATCTCGAGATACCACGTCCGATCATTGGCATAGGACAGATGTCCGCTAAGCGAGTGCGAAGCACGCCTCGTGCGCTGGAGTTCGAGATCAGCGGCATCGGTCTGAACATGCCAAAGCCCGATAGCGTCGGAGGCCAGGTCGACGTGCGGTCGTATGAGGTGGACAACGTGACGGCGCAGTTCGACGATGGATCGCTTCTGACGTCGGACCCGGAACATGATAGTCTTCGCAGCGTCCGTCTGACGACATCCTACGATGCGTCCACCGGCATCACCATACGCGGCGTGGTGACATCTCCCGGTGCGAGGCCGGGCGCAAAGGTCATCGAGCTCACGTCGGTCAAGCTCTCGCTTCAGGTGCGCGCCCGCCTGCGGTGCCGTACCGACGTCGGCCCCTTCCGCATGCGAATTGTCGAGATCGAACTGTAATTGACCGGCAGCGCGCTACCGGATGATCAACCGGCTCCGACGTCCGCTAACGCGCACATACACACCGGCCGGTAGGGGGCTTTGTGCTAGTGTATGCGCTGGCCCGTGGAACACGTGCTGACCCAGCAAGGTGTAGAGATCCACGTCGCCATCATCTGTTTGCTCGATGCCATCATGCCCCTGATCTTCGGCAATCGAGCTGGTGGTCGCCATCGCGCCGAGACCCTGCCACATGGAGCTACGTCCACCGTCGTAACCGAGTGCCCAAAAACCAACACCTCGAAGCCCCTTGCTCTTGATGTGTCGGTACTTGGCGTCCAGTGAAAGCGAGTCATCGATCCACGTCTGTTTGATCACGCCCGACGATGCGTCGTTGAACCACGAGACGCGTGTGAGCTCGTCGTGCAGACGAGAGCTCATTCCGACAAGATTCTGAGCGCTGCTGTAGGTGGGCGTCGCCGAACTGGTACCGCTTACAACACTTGCCTTGCGTGCCGTGGTCGAAACGGTCCACGTGCGTCCGTACAACGGCACGGCAGCGACGAGGCGCTCGGGGTCGACCCCGGCATTGAGATGCGCATCGATCGATCGCGTCAGGTTATAGGTCTCGCCCTTGAGCGGCGCAACGGGGCCGGCCGTTGTGCTGCCCGACCAGTAGTAGTCGTAGCCCATTACCACCAGGAAGTCAGCGATGCGCGCAAGCGTCGCGTAGTCCCACGAGGAGTTCCAATCAACCGACGGTGTGGCGATGGTGATCTCCTTTTGAGGCAGCGCGGCACGCAATGCCTGGATGAAGGACACCATGTTGGCACGCTGGGAAGCCGGAAGACTCTCAAAGTCGATGTTCACTCCGTCAGCTTGACGCAGGTCAAGCGCGCTGACGATATCGGCCACGCAACGGGCGCGTTTATTGGGTGACGACAGCAGGGCGCGCAGCTCGGCCGAGCCGAAGCATGTAATGGTCAGGTGAACCTTCAGCCCCTTGCCCTTTGCCCACGTTACGGCGCTGGTGGATTTCCACTGGTCCACAGAACCAAGAGCTCCCGTGGCTGTATCAACTCCGATGCTGAACCAAGCGATATGGGTAAGCAGGTCCGCACGCATCCCGGCTGTTGCCGAAGCACTGGTCCAGTAAGGGAACCATCCATAGACAACGTTGAAGGGAGCTCCCATGACGTGCACCGGCGTGGATGCACTTTCCTCGGGAAGCGGCTCGTTTTGCACATCCCGATACAATTCCCGCGGGTGCAACCGAGCAGCTTCTGCATGGGGCATCTCCATCGGCCGATCCTGCGCCGGGGTTTCAGCCGAGCAAAGAAGCATCGCCAGAGCAGACGTCGCGATGGGCGTGAAGAGGCGCTGCATAGGCACCATGATGTTGACCTCGTAGGATGGAGGAACTACACTTCGGTATGAGTCTCCTGCAGGAATCTGCGGGCAGGCAAGCTACAAAGCATGTAGCTCACCAGGATGACTACAAGCCATCCCCAGAATTCAAACGGAAGCGGGACAAGTCCGAGATCGCCTGCCAGGGCCGAGTAGGGAAGTATGACGGCCGTTGCGAGCACGAGAAGCGACGCAATGATCAATGCTCTGCCGGGTCTGGCGGCTCGCCATGGCGGCAGATGTGACCGTAGCAGGAACACGATCAGCAGTTGTGAGCAAAGAGACTCAACAAACCAGCCGGTATGGAACAGCGAAGGATTGTTCAAGGCATGCAAGGGCCAGAGCAGGATGGCAAATGTCGCATAGTCGAAGAGTGAACTCAAGGGGCCAAACACGATGATCGCCCGGCGTATGTCGGAGAGCGACCAGTGTCTTGGGCGCAGCAGCCACGACTCTTCGACGGAGTCGCTCGGCAAGGTGGTCTGCGACAGGTCGTAGAGTAAGTTGTTCAGCATGATCTGCACCGGCAGCATCGGCAGAAACGGCAGAAGCAGGCTCGCGCCGGTAACGCTCAGCATGTTGCCGACGTTTGAACTGGCCGCCATGCGAAGGTACTTGACGATGTTGCCGAAGATGCGCCGGCCCTCGAGCACGCCGTCGTGGAGAACGGCAAGGTTGTGCTCAAGCAGGACCAGATCGGACGACTCTTTGGCGATGTCGACCGCTTCGTCGACGCTGATGCCGACATCGGCTTTGCGCAATGCCGGGGCATCATTGATCCCGTCACCCATAAATCCCACCACATGCCCATTTGAGCGCAGTCGGTCGATCACGCGCTCCTTGTGCATCGGGGTAAGCTTTGCGAAGATCGTTGTCGATTCAACGGCGGCCGACAGTTCCGCGTCAGACATCACATCGATCTCTGCGCCGGTAAGCTGACCGCGGACGTTCAGGCCGACGATGTTGGAAATGTACTGCGTAACGGCAAGCCGGTCACCGGTAAGGATCTTTACGTCAATGTTGGCCGCTGCGATCTGGCGAAGTGCTTCGGTAGATGATTCCTTGGGCGGATCGAAGAAGGCGAGGAATCCCTCAAGCGTAAGGTTCGACTCGTCCTGCTCACTGATGCTGGTGCATCCGTCCGGCAATTCGCGCCGGGCAACGGCCACGATGCGGAATCCCTTTGCGCTGAGTTCGTCGGCAACGGCCAGCGCACCATCGGGTACGTTTGTGCAGCAGGCCAGGACTTCCTCCAAAGCCCCTTTGCAGATGATGACAGGGGGCTTGCCCGGCTGCTTGACCAGCACCGAGAGTCTGCGTCGCACAAAATCAAACGGCTGCTCATCGAGCTTCTGCCATTGCTGACGTCGCACCTCGTCTTCGAGATGTGCATGCTCGAGCACGGCCTCGTCCATGATGTTGCGAAGACCTGATTCGAAAGAGCTGTTCAGGTATCCGAGCAGCAGAACATCCTCGCTCTCGGATCCATCGGGTCTGACGTGGTGCATCAGCACGATGCGACCCTGTGTGAGCGTACCTGTCTTGTCAGTGCAGAGCACGTCCATGGCGCCCAGGTTCTGGATCGAGTCGAGGTGCTTGACGATCACCTTGCGCCGCGCCATGGCGATAGCGCCCTTGGAGAGGTTCACCGTGATGATCATCGGCAGCATTTCCGGCGTGATACCAACGGCGACGGCCGTGGCAAACAGAAGTGCCTCCATCCAGTCACCACGAAGAAGACCGTTGGCCAGAAAGACGAACGGAACGAGGATGACGATGATGCGCACCATCAGCAGTGTGAACGAGCGGATGCCGACATCGAACGCCGTCGGCGATCGGGGTGCGGCCACCGACCGAGCGATGCTGCCGAAAAATGTATCGCCACCCACACGTGTCACCACTGCAGTGGCATAGCCGGCTTGTATGGTCGACCCACGGAAGCACAATCGCGGGTCATCAAGAGGTTCGCTCACGGGGGTGGCCGATGCGGACTTTTCGATCGGCATGGCTTCACCGGTGAGGATGTGCTGATCCACATGCAGATCATCGGAATCGATCAGATGCACATCGGCCGGAACGAGATCACCGGCCGAGAGCCTGACAATGTCGCCCGGAACAAGATCCTCTGCCGGGATGCGCTCTTCAGCCCCCTGACGGATGACGGTGGCTGTTGATCGAACCAGACGGCGGAGCGCCTCGACGGCGCGACTCGAACGTACCTCCTGAACATAGCGCATGATGGCGCCGATGACGATCATTGCCATGATCATCGAAGAGGAGACAACATCTCCCATCACGGTCGACACGGCCAGCACACACAGCAGCAGAAGCGTTAGCGGATTGCGAACGGTATCGAGTAAGAACGTCACCTTGTCCGACACGTGCGTGCGTTTGCCGGCGCGCGTGCGCATATCTGCAAGCCGGCGCACTGCTTCGGCGCCATCCAGACCAGTGCGAGAGGTCTGCATGTCCTGCAGGACGACTGCCACATCTGGTGCTGGCGCACTGGCTGCGAATTGTCGTGGTTGATGGCTCATGGGCACTGCAAACTACCTCAGGCGAGCTGCCGATAATCTTCCTCATTTGCTTGCCGATCAAGCGCGCCATCGCGAATTGCGTATGTTCCGCCCCGTGAGTGCAGCAGCTGGGGAGATGCCGAACATTACCATTGAACACGTCGCTCCGCGAACGTGGTGCCGCCGTGTTCGCACATCCGGGTTGAGGCGACCCTGGGACGTGATGTTCCCACCCGAGATACTCTACCGAGACAGCTCAGGGTTCGAGGTTGGACGTGACCTTGATCATTGCCTCATTATGCAGCAGGACCGTGTCATTGCCGCCTTTGTGCTTGCGATGCGTGATAGCGACTGCTGCCTTATCGATGTTCGGGCTGATGAGGGGGCTCATGCGGCATGGGTCGAGCTCATGTTCGACCACTGGCACCAGCGTGCTCAGCAGCGCCAGGCACGCGCAATGACGGGTCCGGTCGGCGCTTTTGCCTTCATAACCGACGGCGTTTCGGCCGAAGCATACGCAGGAGAAAGTATCCACATCGCCCGGTATCCTAGTACAATTGTTGACAGTTTCCGTCGCCGTGGGTATGTTCACGCCTGGTCTGGGACGATCTGGGGTCGCATCGGAGCTGACGAGTCATTCTCTCGTAGCAAACACGAGCGCTCGCCAAATGTCCGTCGGGGGACGTGGATGAATCTTCTCTCAACCGTGCGAGTGATCGAGCATGTGCTCTCGACCTCATTTTCCTCGCTGCCATGGCATCGTGGGAGCGGCGCCGAGCTCTCGTCCCTGGCCCGCCGATACATGCTCGTGGGAGAACCCAAGCTAATGCTCACCGGAACGGCCAATGGCCGGCCCGCAGGTGCCGTGCTGATGTACCGTGATCTTCCGAACGTGCCCGGCATGGTGCGGCGATGGCCGGTACTGTTGCGTGACATCTGGCTGTTTATCTCCTCGCGAATATCGCGCGCCGTGCATGTGAGCGTGATCGGCATCGTACCGGAGTTCAGGAATTCACGCCTCAGCCTGGCCCTGTTTGACGCTGCAGCTTCGGTGATGGCCGCTGCTGATAGCGTCACAACCTCATGGATTCGCGACGATAACAAGGCCTCTGGCATGATGGCACGTCGCGCCGGACTCCTCCCACTTGAGCGACGAACCGTATTCACCAAAGAACTTCCATTCAATCCATTCACTAACGGAGAACGAGAATGACATTTCTCTTACGTTCTTTAACTCTAGCGTCGATGATCGCCATCGCAACGGTGGCGGCGTATGCGCAGGGAGTACTCAGCGGACGAGTCACCGGTCCAAGCGGCCAAGCCGTACCCGGTGCTTCGATCAAGGTCAGCGTTCCGAATGGCTCCTTCACACGGGGCGGTTATTCGGACTCACGCGGACGGTACACGATCAAGGGGCTTCCGGACGGAAGCTATACGATGGTCGTCACATGCGTCGGCTACCAGAAGAATGTCGCGGAAAACGTTGAGATCAGCGGTGCCACGACACGTGACGTTTCACTGGTGGAAACGGCGATCGACATGGACGTTACCGTTGTTACGGCCTCACGCGTTCAGCAGAAGGCTTCCGAGGCACCGGCATCGGTAACGGTTGTAGAGCCCCGTTCCATTCGCGAAGCCCCGAAGGCCACACCGGTGGAACACATCCGCGGTCTTGCCGGCATCGACTACTCGCAAACTGGTATCGCGCAGCAGAACGTAAGCGTCCGTGGCTTCAATAACGTGTTCAGCGGCTCGCTTCTGACGCTTACCGACTACCGTCCGGCCGGTGTGCCGAGTCTTCGCGTGAACGTCGGATACTTTGTGCCGGCATCGAACGAAGACATCGAGCGCATGGAACTTGTGCGCGGTCCGGCATCGGCTCTGTACGGTCCGAATGCCTCTCAGGGTGTGCTGAACATCATCACCCGCTCGCCATTCTCATCTCAGGGCACGACAGTGTTCCTCGCCGGTGGTGAGCGTGGGCTTCTGAACGCCGGCCTGCGTCATGCAGGCACGTTGGGAGACGACTTCGGTTATAAGATCACCGGTCAGTATTTCTCTGCCGATGACTGGGTGTTTGAAGATAGCACTGAAGCCAGTGCACGAGTAGCCGCACTTGCCGTTCCGGGTGTAAATCCTGACACCGTGAAGATCGGCGATCGTAAGGGCAGCAAGCACGAGCGATTCAATGTCGATGCCGGGGCCTATTACATGCTCGGCGAAAACACGATGGTGCAGATCAACGGCGGTATCTCGCAAGCCGTCAATACCATCGAAATGACGGGTCTTGGTGCCGCCGTCGGTAGCGATTGGCGATATACGTACGCCAATGCTCAACTCACCTCGGGGGATCTGTTCGCTCAAGTGTTCACCAACATGAGTGACGCCGGTAACACGTACTTCCTGCGTACGGGCAATCCGATCGTGGACCGCTCGACGCTGCTCGGCGGACGTCTTCAGCATGCGTATAAGGTCAACGATGACATTCGTCTGACATACGGCGCTGACTTCTTTTCCACCAATCCGGTCACTGACGGTACCATCAACGGTGTGAACGAAGAGAATGACAACTACACCGAGATCGGTGGATACCTTCAGGGCGACTGGAAGATCACATCGGACCTGTCGGCTCTTGCTGCCGTGCGTGTTGACCAGCACTCGGTCATTGGCGAAATGGTCATGTCGCCCCGTGTGGCTCTGCTCTACAAGCTCGACGAGAATTCTTCGATCCGTGCAACGTTCAATACTGCGTTCAGCAATCCAGGTACGAACGACCTATTCCTGGACCTTCTGAGCGTGCGCGATGGCTTTGGCCTGGGCCGTGTCAACCCTGCTTGGTCAGTAGGCATCTGGGGTGCATCAGCTGGACGCAACGGCTATACGTTCAACCGCACAGGTGGTGTGGTGAACTTCATCTCTCAGTTCGATCCTACCCGCGCAGGATGGCTTGGCGTGAACAATGCCGCTGCCGGCGGTGTCTGGCAAGTTGTCACGCAGATCATCCTTCCCCAGCTCGAGGCCGCAGCGCCGGACAATCTCAAGCCGCTTCTGCGTCCATTCCTCACGGCAGTTCCTGCCCCCTCGGGCATGAAGGGCAATCTCGCGATGCTTAATCCAAACGCACGTTCTGCGGCCGAGCGATTCATCCCGATGCGTCCGGAGGATCTTCAGGATGTCAGCAAGCTGCGTCAAACCAGCACGCAGACCATCGAGATCGGTTATCAGGGCAAGCTGACCGACAAGCTTCGTGTGGCTGTCGATCTCTATCAGTCAACTGTGACGGATTTCGTGTCGCCGCTCAAGGTCGTCACCCCGAACGTCTTCCTCGATGGCGCCTCTGTCACGGCGTATCTCAAGCCCCTTCTCAAGGGTGCGCTGCTAGGTCAAGGCATTCCCGAAGCTCAGGCAGAAGCCATTGCCTCGCAGTATTCCGGCCTCATCGGCGGTGCCTACGGACAGGTACCGGTTGGAACGGCCTCTCCAAACGAAACTCCGCACAAGGGTGACGTGCTTCTTGCCTATCGCAATTACGGCAAGCTCTCGTACTACGGAAGCGACGTTGCTTTCACGTATGAGCTTTCACCAGAGTGGGCGGTTACGGGTTCGGCAACATGGATGAGCCAAAACGTCTTCACCGGTGCCGATCTGAACGATGCTGACAGCACCGCCGAGATCGCACTGAATGCTCCGAAGTACAAGTCGGCGCTCGGCATCATGCACCGCAATGCTGACCTTGGTCTGAACATTGGTTTGCAATGGCGCTGGGTTGACGGCTTCAAGATGAATTCGGGTGTGTATGTGGGTGACGTGAACGCCTACCACATGCTTGACCTCACGGCGCAGTATGCGATCCCGGGTGTTGATGGTTTGAGTCTGAACCTGACGGCCACCAACCTTCTCGACCATCGTGTCCAGCAGTTCATCGGTGCGGCGGCCATTGGTCGACTCATCCAGGGACGTCTGACGTATACGTTCTAAGTCCGAACGTACCGGTAGAAATCAAAGAGGCCATCCTCGTCCGATGCGACGGGGATGGCCTCTTTTCTTATGCGGCTACGCCAGGGGATCAGCGGATGTGCAGAGCCCCCTTCCAAAGGGGCTCATCTTGTGGTGTGGTGATGACCACAACAACGACGCCTCTGAAAGGGGGCTGCAGCTTCTGCAGAGAAGAACTCGATTCGAGCTCATACGTTCCAATCTCCCTGCCAAGAAGGTCGTAGATCCTGCATCGTGAAGAAGCAGGAACGTCTCCGGCGATGATGATCTCATCGGCATTGCTACCAACGGTGATTGCCGACTCTCCGCGATCCGTCACATGAACCGTGGGACTTTGTGTTGTGAACATCGAATAGGCACCGATGGTCTTGGATTCATCTTCGGCGATGCCGACGGCGCGCCAGAAATAGCGGGCATTCTTGAGCAGGCCGGAGTAAGTAGCGGTTCCACCGGTAGACGGATATGTTGCCAGGATGGGCTTAAAACTCTCGTCCCAGCTCAACTGAACTTCGTATCGACGATAGCGTTCAGAAGTTGTGAATCGAAGCTCGCCTTCAGTCGGCACATCTACGGCTTCGGTCTCCGGATAGGTTGGAAGCAAGCCGAATGAGCTGGTGTCGGCCATGGTGATGAAGCGTGCCGTATCCGACCACGGGCCGAGGGTACGATCATTCATGGCCATCACGCGCCAGTCATAGCTGGTGGAGGGAAGGAAACCTGCGGTCATGAACTTCAAGCCATCAACAATAGTATCGATTATTGCCCCTGAGATGTTCTTTCGGTCAAACACCTGCAGGCGGTATCGGTTGGCGTCTAGAACAGACGACCATTTAAAGTCCACTTCGCCTTGGCCATATGGTACGTCGTTTCCACGAGGTGCTATCGCAACGGGCCGCCCAAGCGGAGCATCGTAGAACAGGGTGAAATGATACTCTTGCGACTGAGGTCCGGCACCATATCGGCCAATTGCTCGGCATTGCCAGAGCATTGGTAGATTCTTCGGCAGTGAGTTGACGCGCACCCATGTTGAGACGACGGTGTCTCTGTAAAGGATGGAGGAGTCCTTTGCCGACCTTACCAGCATTGCATAGCGCACGGCTCCTGCTGCCGGCTCCCAGGTGAATTGCGTCGACGGCGCGTACGGCAAGAACGCATCATTGTCAGGCAGCTTCAGGCGAACCACGTCCGGAGCCGTCACCAAGAATGCCTTCGGTGTCAGCCGGCCCTGAATGGCTCCATTGATACCGCGAACGGTCCATACGTATCGAGCATTCGGAGCCAGCCGCGTTCCGATGTTGAAGCTGTCGGCGGTGGTTGTCACATCAACGATCGGCTGCTCAAGCGCAAAGTCACTGACTGTCAGCCGATAGGTTGTCGCCCCTTGAGCCCGAGTCCATTTGAAGACGTGATTGGGGAGAATGGCCAAAGTATCCTTGCCCTTGATCACAGGTGAGATCGCAGTGCAAAGTCCGATCTGTGTTGTGAAGTTGAAGGGGGCTGACCACGGGCCGGGGCCATTGGTGTATCGTTTCCGAACGCGCCAGAAGTAGCGCTGGGAATTGACAAGAGCCGGAAGTGTTGTGTCGACTTTGCGCGTCGTGAGCGTCATGACCGGACTGGCGAAATCACTGGTTGTCGACAGCTGCACGTCATACGAATCGGCCAGAGCAGCGACCTTCCATGACAATGTCGGCGTAACCGACACTTCCACCGCGCCATTGGCTGGAGCAACGGGAATCGGATCAAAGCAGTCAAGGTAGGCGAGCATGAACTCGCCCTTTAGGATCGTTGGAAGAACGAAGGCGCGCAGATTTGGCACATAGGCCCCTTCCAACGGGGCGAATCCTGCCTGCCCTTCGGCCGGCCGGTACAGCAGGCGGATCTTGGTAGGATCCTCAACGTTAGCCATGGAGCCTACGTCAAATGTCATCGTTCCGGAGACCGCGTCAGAATCCTCCAGCCGCACCACCCATCGTAGAGGTAGAGTTCCGCAATGCGAATTCCCAACGAAGGTTATGAGCTTTGGGGCATACGAGTGGCGCTCCACGACGATACCCGTGGGTTTGGCAACGCGCTTCAAGTTGATGGAGACGTACGTGGTGCTGTCGGGCGTGGAAAATCTGATCTCGCCCGGACCCGACGCTTGTACATATCGGCCGAACATGCCCATCGTAGTCTTCATTACCCGGTAGGATGCGAGAGTCGAACCTGAATTGTCGTAAATCTCTGCCACGACCGTACCGGAACGTGTGACCTCCTGGGCCATGAGGGCCGACCCTGCAGGCTCATCGACAAGCCCATATCCAATCAGGATGTTGTCATTTTCCAACTCCTGAACGCTTCCCATTGACGAGGAATACACTCGTGGAATCGGCAGATACTGCCAAACGCGTGTTGCCTTGCGGTTCGGTATGTCAAGCGAATATTCGACCACACGGGAGCTTCGCGGTGCGGGCTTCAAATTCCCGTTATCGTACATCATCAACGTTCCGCGTGATGTGATGATGGCCGTATGCTGATGGGAAAACCCGCTGAACCCGGCGACGGAGTCTCCGATGATAGTAAACTGATTGCCATTGGACTTGGCTCCGCCCAGACGCCACAGAACCGCCCCATTGCCCTTACTAACGCAAATGACCTCATCGAGGTGGCGGCAGGAGATGATGAAGTCGCCGTTAGCATCGCGATTGATAGAGTTGACGTGTATGTAGTCGATTCGCTGCTGTCGCAGATCAACGTCCTCCGTGGCATCAGTCACGGGTATATGCTCCAACGATCGCCATTCGAACAGCACGCGTCCGTCAAACGTGCGCTCCTGGATGATCGCCCCGCGCACTACGGCATCGGATTTACCGCCCGGCACCAGCTTCGACATGTCAACCACGCGATCGTCAAAGCCGAGGACCACATACGATGAGTCTGTCCAAATCTTCCCTTCATGGAAGTCAACACCGTAAGCCCCATTTAGACGCATGGTGTCAGTTACCTCCAGTGACTTGTTGCGACGTACAAACTGCGTCTTCGTCCCTGTTACCAGGAAGTGGGTGAGCGAGGTATCTCCATACGACTGGAGCGTTGAGAGGATACCGGAGTAGATCTTTCGAATTCGGTGCCCGGTGTGATCGATGAAACCCAGAGAATCATAGGCGTCCGGGGCGAGAAGGAAATAGCCGGGCGCTGCGAAACCGAGACGTTCGATACGAACCTCGCGAAACCCCTGTTGCGCCTGCACGATGCCCAGGGCAACGAAGAAGGCGACCAGCATGGTGCAGATGCTATGTCGAGAGAAAATAGAATTCATCGGAACAAAGAACCACGAAACGTTGGATTCGTTTCATCGTAGTAGCTGCAATTTACTGGTCGGCGTAGTTTGCATGATGATTTCGCGATCAAATGTCAGGTTCGGTGCCATTGTTTTCCTCTTGCTGGCGGGTCTCTGCGTCAGGGGGCTTGCACAACGTCCGGTTGCTCCCGTCGGGGTTGAAATACGTGGATTTGTCGAGCCTGGATACTTCATTGCAGCCCCTTTACAGCAGGATACCTTGGTGGTGATTGACGAGTATGCCCGCCCCCTCATGCACTCGCGTGTGGGTTTGCACACGAATGTCGCGTCGGCATCCGGACGCTACGTGACCCACTTTGGCGGATCGCGCCGTGAGCGCTACTTCGTGCGCCGGGATGGCAACCTAAGGGCCATTGATACGTTCAGACTCGCGCCGCCTGCCATTGCGGACTTCCACGAGGGGAAGGTCTGGACTGATACGTCCATGATCCTGCTGGGTTTCGAAGAGGTGACGATGGATCTGACGGGAGTTGTTCCGGGAGGACAGCCCAATGCGACCGTTCTGGTTGGCGTGATCGAGGAGCAGACCTTCGATGGCCGGGTGGTCTTCCGCTGGAAGTCGATCGATCACATCGCGCTGACCGAGTCGACCTCGGACATCGATCTTACTCAGAACTACATCGACTACATCCATATCAACTCGATCTGGCGTGACACGAACGGCGATCTGCTTGTTTCCTGCAGGCACACGGACCAGGTGATCCGCATCGACCGCACCAGCGGACAGGTGCTCTGGCGCTTGGGGGGCGGCGCGGCAAAGCGCAATGACTTCCGATTCCTGAATGACACGATCGGCGGCTTTACTGGTTTTTCGCATCAGCACACGGCGCTTCGAACGCCTCGCGGCACGATCATGATGTTTGACAACGGGAACCTCAAGCCCGAGCCGCGGCTCTCAAGAGTGGTCGAGTATGAGATCAATGAAGTTGCCCGCACCGTCAGGGCCATTCGTTCGATCATCCCCGACAGTGTCGGCTTTGTCCCATCAATGGGCAATGTCGAGGAGCTTCCGGGTGGTAACATCATTGTTGGCTACGGCAGCGAATCAGGCCGGATCCTTGCCCACGAGATCGATCGTGATGGTCGTATCGTGGCAACGGTGCGAAACATCACAGCGGCACCGATCGACCCGTATCGGGTGGTCAAGGCACGCGTTGGCATGACGGCCGTGATCGACACGATCACCGCAACTGGCAGCTACAATTTTGTCGATGCCGATAGCTCAACCGGGGTGAGCATATTGGTAAGCAAGCACACTTCGAATGTGATCGTCGCTGCCGAGCGCCACCACACGCGGCCTCCAGTGCTGACATTCTCGGGACGCACACCCGAGCATGTTCTGCCGATGCGATGGGTGCTTCGATATGCACCATCGGGGTCGGCCGCATCCATTGAAGGTACAACGCAGTTCGACGCCGGTGTTCTGCCTCGCGCCCCGTCTGGCGGCGTGAGCCTGTATGGGCGTGACAGTGTAGGGGGCGGCCCGTTTGTTCGGTTGAACGCCGCCTATGACTCGGCCACGCGTCGGTTCACGCTTGCGCGCGTGATGCGCGGCGAGATCATCGCAGCCGTTGATTCCTTGCCGGCGCCTTTGCGCCTCGGTAACACTGAGCCGACGGTGCGGGTCTCGCCAGATGCAGCCGAGGTGGTGCTGTCGATGCCAGCCGCCGATGTTCACGCCGAGGTCAGCTACTGGCCGCTCGATGCGCCGGATTCCGTCAACCGCAGGGTACTTAGACAGCGGCCCGACGCAACTGCTGCATTTGTGGCAAACGATCTTCTTCCTGAGCGCACCTATGCGTGGGCTGCCCGATTGGTCGGAAGCACCGGTGCCGGCGCCGATTCTCTCTCATGGCACACGCGCACCCTCCGCAGAGAAGAGGCCTTGCCCGGTGAGCTTGAACCTGAGGCTGACGTGTTCATCCAAGGGGACAGTATTCGACTTTCATGGAAGGCGCCGCGCCCCCTCGGAAAGATCCTTGTGCAGGTGACACCTTCGGTCAGGGGGCCCATCAACGGTGTTGACTTTACTCAGGTGCGACTCGACACTGTCGACGCCGCAATTGAGGGGTATGACTATGGTCCGCTCGAGCAGGGGATGACCTACTTCTGGCGAGTGTTATATCTCGACACGGCGAGTTCAAGTCCATGGTCGCCACTGATGGGCTTTGCAACGCCCCCTTCAGATGGTCAGGCGCTCATGCCCATGGGGCCTATCAACGGGCGAACGATCACGGAGTTGCCGGTTAGGCTGGCCTTCACAACATCGCCCGACATCATCGACTATGAAGTGCAGCTTAGCCAGCTGATAATGGGGCGAGTGATCACATCGCCGATCTCGGTACCGGTTGCCGATCCGGGTGAGATCCTTTTCGATGACCTCACCGATGGCGCTACGTATTTCTGGAGGGTGATAGGCAAGGGGTCCGATTTGGACACCGGGCATGTGGCCATGTTTCGGGTTCAAAGGTCAACCTCGGCGCGCACCCGAACCGACCCTACTGCTGAGGGCCTGACAATGGAGTGCATTGATGGCCAACTCCGAATTCACTGCACTGAACCACCATCGCATGTCGACTACTTCGACATGCGAGGTCGAATGCTGTCGGCAACATATTTATGGGATGGACAAGCGATCTCCTGTGACCCACCACCGAGCACACTCGGATGGTTTGCTGTTAGACTCGTGCTTGCTGATGGCAGTATACGAGTGGCCGTGCCACCCTGCAGATAAGGATCAGTGTGAACCAAGCACCGACTGATGAAGGTCGCTGCGAAGGACGCGATAGATAAAGCCATCGGCAGAGGCCACAAAGAGTAGGTCTCCGGCAACGGTTAGGCAGCGCGTAGCCATCAGCTCCGGTGAGTTATAGGCATGCCATGTGATTCCATCATCGATGCTCACGATAACCGCCGGAAAACCGGACGCATAGATTGTCTTGCCGTCCGATGAGATGGCGTTTACGAACGGCTCCTGGTCGAACTTGGTCTTCACGTCCAATTTCTGTGCGCTACCGCTTACCACGGCCCGGTACGCGCCGAGGTTCGTCATGACAATGTCGACTGAGTCCATGCGAAACATGTTCGACGTTTCCAGCTGTCGAAGATCATCGTGTATTCGTTGCCAGGTTCGTCCGGTATCACGCGACGTCAGCACGCCGGCCGTTGTCAGCAGCATTAGGTCCGGGCCGAAGCTCTTGATCAGCACGATCGCACCGGCTTGTGATGGCGTTGACCGCACCGTCCAAGATCGTCCGGAATCAGAAGAAAACATCACCGCACCATTCTGGCAGGCTGTCAGGAGTACCGAGCCGACTGCGCACGCTGAGGGAGCAAAGCACGAGACATCTGGGCTGATCAGTTCGGTGAGGGCCAACGAGCCAACATCAACCATTAAGGGGCCGCGAAGCTGGGTGCTGATCAGAATCCCGTCGCCAAAGTTCTGAACCCCATTGACCATTGCGTCGCGAAGTCCAAGATGGATGGCAATGGCGTTCTTGGATGCATGAGGAATGAATGCTAATCCACTTTCCCGCATGCCGAAGAAAACACCGTCTTGCGTTGCGTGCATACAAAGCACTTCCAATTCTGACATTGGCTGATCAATGGGAATTATGCTCCAGTTGTTGCCATACTCGGGTCTGCGATACACACCGGCTGAACCCGTGGAGATCGCTGCATACAACATGTCCTGACTCACACAGAGAGATCGAACGTACTCGCCGTTTAGAACATCAAACTCACTCTTTGTGACTTGGCCGGATTCGCGGTCGAAAGTCAGAATGCCCTGTCGCCCCATTCCAATGAAGACGTGGCGGTAAGATGCCGCTATGCAGCTGGCACCCTTAAATGCAGCGCTCGAGTATACTATCCGGCAACCGGCGGGGCGTTCAGCGATGATGAGGCTATCGTTGATGGATATCTGTTCACTGAATGCTGAGCACGTGAGTTCACGATTCTGAACCATGACGGAACTCCAACCTGAGGAGTCTCGCTTGATAGTGTTCACGGACTTCCCGGCGCTTGCAGAGAGGCGCGACCATGATAGTCCGCGGTTCGTCGAAACACTCATTGCTCCGGATGGAGACAGGGTGATGACGCTATCGCCGGATGTGGCGATGTCGATTACAGTCGACTGTTTGAGCTCTTCGCCAAGGGGCTTCCACGTTTTCCCGGAGTCGGCTGAGACCATCACATCGTCGACTCCCAGCGCAAAGAGCTTACCGTCGCGGTAGTGCAATGCTGTCACATTCGGGTGACGGTATTTGGACGTCATCTTCAGCAGCGTATCCAGTCCGTGCAGTTGTCGCCGCTGCATTTCGTCTTGTGAAAATGACGAAATTGACGCCGCCATGAATACCAAAATGCACCACAACAGGTTCTTCATCAGGCAAATATGGTGTCGGATACTGCAATTATCGGTCACCGCAGTTGCCCTGCTGACAACCATCGTTTCGACACAGGCGCAGCGCCAGTTCGGATCGCTTGTCGTTGAGAGTCTCAACGACCCCTATCCAGGTTACTACCTCTTTGCCCCCAATTCGGCCGATTCGCTTGGACTTATGGATCACTCCGGGCGAGTGGTCATTCGCTACGAAGTTGGACCACATGCCAACCCACGCTCAGATGTACCGGGTCTGATCTCTCATTTTGCCATCCTGCGCAATGCTGCCGGGCTGGTGTACGGATATGTCGTTCGAAATGGCAACAACGAGGTGCTCGACACGATCTATCCCGTCGGGCAGATGACGGCTGACTTTCATGAGGGACGCATTTGGAGTGATACATCCTTCCTGGTGTTGTCACAGCGATGGGTTCCGGTAGACCTCTCAAAGTATCGTGCCGGCGGAAACCGGGACGCACTTGTTGTAGAGGGCATCATCCAGGAGATATCCAAAGACGGCAAGGTACTATTCGAGTGGAGATCGCTGGATCACATTGATCCTTCAGCCACAATGGAGGATATGGACTTTGGTCTTGATGTGGTTGACTACATTCACATCAACTCTGTAGAGCGCGATACAGATGGCAACCTCCTGGTATCATGCCGACATATCGACGCCGTATTGAAGATCGATCGCATAACAGGCAAGCTGCTCTGGGCCATGGGCGGTACCGCATCCAGGATCAATGATTTCACATTCATTGACGACTCGACCTCCGGATTCAGAGGCTTTTCACACCAGCATTCGGCGTTCCGAACAAGCAGTGGGACGCTTATGCTGTTCGATAACGGCAACCTGAAGCCCCCTCCACAGGCGACCAGGATCGTAGAGTACGAGGTGAATGAAGTTGCCAAGACCGTGCGTCGAGTCTGGGAGTACTATCCTGAACCATCGATCTTCACCACCACCATGGGCAGCGTCAGCGAATTGCCTAATGGACACATTCTTATCGGATACGGTTCGCGCATCACTGATGAAACATCGCCGGGCCGTGTACTTGAGGAGATCGACCGCAACGGGAACGTCTACTCGCGCATGCGTTTCGACGGTGCGCCGCGTATCACGCCTTATCGCGTTTCGAAAGTTCAGTTTGGCATGACCGCCTGGCGGCGAATAGTAGACAAGCCACAAGTTCTTAGCGCAATGCAAGCCGACAGTACGACCAATCTTGACATCAATGTCACAGCAGTCGCACGTCCAACGGCAATTGTCGTAGAGAAACACCACTATGCTCCGCACGTCCCGACCTTCACAGGGCTCACACCATGTGTGGTGGCGCCGTACAGATGGATCGTGCGCTGCGAAAACGGGCAGCAGGTCACCGGAACGATGAAGTTCCATGCCAAGGGGCTTGCCTTTGCCGATCCATCTGACCCATGGCAGCTCGTCTGGCGTTCTACCGAGGCAAGTGGTGCGTTCACGCGTGTCGACGGCGCAGCATTCGATGCTCGGGACAGCGCCTGGAATGTCCCTCGAGTTACAAGCGGCGAGTACGCTTTGGTGAGTGCTGACTGCATCCTTTCGCGAACCATTTCGCCGGTTCGCGACACCGTAATCACCGTGCGTCGACCAAAGTTGGTGTTCTCTTCGGCGGCCGGGGCTGGCAGCTATGAGGTGCAAGTATCGCGAACGAACGCCTTTACGCGTCTTGTGCACAGCGCCGTCGTCACTGACACTTTTTCTGTTTGTGTGTCCGATCTGCGCGAGGGCGTTACTCATTACTGGCGAGTAAGACGGATTCGTAACGGAGTTGTGGGACTTTGGAGCAACGCCGCTACGTTCTCGGTGCGTCCCAATGTTCCCGTGCTGGTATTCCCGGTATCGGAAACCGACACGGCAGGTGCTGCCATTGGCGATGCCCTAAGGTGGCAGGCCTTCAGCGGCGCGCGTACATATCGCGTTCTCATCACAGGAGCCAATTCCGGAGAAACGTTTGTAGACCAGGTGGTGAGCGACACAGTTCTGGAGATCCCGCCAACTCTCAAACCATCACGTCCATATGTCTGGTCGGTCACTGCATCAACCGATACCGGTGCAACGTCCGCAGCCACGTCATTCTTTGGTACCCTCCCTGACCGCCCTTGGATCATCAGTCCCGAGCCGTCGGTCCATCTCGACCGGTCACGAGAGGTTGATGTGCGCTTCCGTCCGGTATCGGAGACTGACTCTGCGGAGGTCTTTGTATCGTTAGCGCGTGGCGGTGCCATTGGGACCTGGCCTGTCGAAGGCAGGCAACTAGGGATCTCAGGACTTCCTCCCGAACAGGATCTGCTTGTTGGAGTTCGAGTGCTTGGTCGCTATGGATGGAGGGAATCGAAGCTTCGACGGATCCGTCTCGTGCAGGCCGCGTCGCTGACCAAGCCGGAGTTCATTCAGCCTCTTGACGGTGACTTCGTTCCGATCGGGGCCGTTGCCACATTCGAGTGGATGCCGGTTGATGATGCCACATCATACCATGTGCAGGCAACAGACTGGGTGGCATTCGATCGGCTCACCCTCGATACTGTTGTGACCGAAACAATCGTTCTAAAGCGGCTTGCCCAAGGTGCCCCGTTTCTTCAGTGGCGAGTGCAGCCGCGGAGCGATCGTGGAATTGGTCCGTGGTCGGATACAGCATTCGTCACTCTGAGAGGGGGCGAACAGCCCAATCTTGTTCCTCGAACCCCACGGTTCGGAAAAAGGGGCGTTCCTACAACCGGCTCTCTGGTGGTTGGGAACGTTTTGCCTTCAGCGAAGCTCACGGCCGAGGTTGGGACAGATCCGTACTTCGATGAGGGGATGAATGTCGTTGATTTCCGAGACTCGACGGGGCTTTACAATGGTCTGTCGCCCAATTTGAGGTATTACTGGCGACCGGTGGCGATGGGGCCGGACACACTCCGGACCTATGGGGCGACATCTGTCTTCACAACGGATGGGACGTCGTCGACACCTGAGCCGGCTAATGAGTCGGCAGTTACCATCCGATTTGACAGACGCTCCCGTGCGATATTCATACCCGAGCCAAACCCTTTCCCTGCGACTCTAAAGCTGTACTCGCTTGACGGCCGACTGCTTTTCTTGCGAAGGGTCGACGTCGGCGAACAGATGATTGATGTGTCAGGGGTCTCACAGTGGCCAACATTGCTCATCGTGGAGTTACAAAATGATGTCGGGCACCACACCACCCGGCAGATACTCTCCAGTTGGTAACCAAATGGCATTTCTTTTGTTTTGTGTGCGAGGTTTCCCTACTTTGTCGGGATCGTGGGGACGATTTTAGAACCCGCGATCCTCTCCCATACTTGGAAATGTCGCAACTGGCATTTGTGAGTGTTCATCAGGCAACAAACAGTTTTCAGAAAATTTTAGGGATTTGGACACATGAATGTCTCTACTCTCTGCACCAGGCTACTGCGAAGCATCGGGGTACTTACGCTTGCTCTGACTGCCGTAATCATGGCGCCGAGCTCATTGCAGGCGCAGTGTAATTACGGTTGGGCCACGATCTCGGTCACCAGCCCTGCCGGTGGTGCCTCGTTCGTGCAGGGTACGGTATGCACAGCACGCTGGTCGTCAGGCTATTACACCATTGGCAATTATGGTGGAAGGTACAGATTCGAGTATTCCTCCGACAACGGAGCGACGTGGACCGTCGTTTCGTCGGCATTGGACGGTTACACGAAAAGCTACAATTGGACGATCCCATTGAATGCTGTACCGACAACGACATACAGAATTCGCATCAGCGAAGTTCCCCAGGCTGGCTGGTGTACCCAATCAAACCCCGGCACGTCGGCAGCATTCACGGTTCTTTCTGCCTGCAAGGCTCCGGTGATATCGGCCAGCCCACGCAGTCAGTCGATCTGTGTGGGGTCGCCGGTGACTTTTACTGTGTCGTCTGACATGCTCAACGGTACGTATGAGTGGTTCAAGGACGGAGTGTCACTGGGTCCGCCAACGCGCTCGACGTCGTACACGATTCCGGCAGTTTCACTTGCGAGCGACGGCATGTACAGCGTAACGCTGCGTGACGACTGTAATCCATCGGTGATGGTCACGCAGTCAGGAACGGGCAAGCTCACAGTCATTCAGGCCCCAATTTTCAGCGTCAACCTTCCGGCCACTCGAGTTGTGTGCGAAAGCGCCAATGATACACTGATCGTTCGGGCCGTGGGTGCCGGACGCCGTTTCCAGTGGTTCAAGGACGGTGTAGCCATCGCCGGAGCGACGGACTCTAACTTTGTTATTAACAACGCTGGAGCTTCTACAGCCGGCCGTTATTCTTGTGTGGTCTCGGGCACTTGTGCTCCTCCATCGACAAGTGTTATCTGCGATCTGACAGTGGCGGTGAAGCCCCGTGTCACACGCGAGCCGATCGCCATTACATGCTGTCCAGGCAGCAACGGTAATTCCATAAGTGTCCAGGCAACAGGACTCAATTTGTCCTACCAATGGTATCAGGATGGCAAGCTCATCAATGGAGCAACGAGCTCTACATTGACCTTCAACAACTACGACCTTTCAATGAATGGTCAGTATTACTGCATGGTCAGGTCTGAGATCCCGAATCCAAACAATTGTGTTATCTCCGAGCAGACACGCACAGTACGTGTTTCAGGTTTCCGCGCCCCTATCATGAATACACAGCCGAAGAGTGCTGTTGCATGTGCTGGCGGAAACTCAACGATCGTAGCAGAATACACAGGTACCGGGCTTAGCTATCAGTGGTTCAAGGACGGCCAGGCAATTGCCAATGCAATGTCCAACACACTTGTTTTGACTTCACTCAAGCCATCAGATGCCGGCAAGTACGTTGTCGTTGCAACCGGAACTTGCGGTCTTACCACGCGGAGCGACACGGCTACGCTGACGGTCGTGAGCCGCCCGACGGTGACGACCCAACCTCTGGGTGATACCCTCACAACGGGCGAAGCCCTATCACTAACGGTTGTCGCCACGGATGGCCAAACAGTTCAATGGTACCGTAACGACGTGGCCATCAAGGATGCTACCACTTCGAACTATCGCGTCAGTAGTGTTCGCAAGAGTGATGCCCGTTTCTACACTGCTCGCATCAACAACACATGCGGTGGGGTTGTTTCTGCTGCAGCCAAGGTGGTTGTGAACGATCCGGTCGTCCCACGTCCAGCCATGGAACTCTCCCAGACTTCAGTTGAATTCGGTGAGATTCCTCAGGGCTACAACAAGACGATCAATGTTGCCGCGCTCATCAAGAATGTCGGTAACGCACCTCTGACGATCACGGGACTTACGGTGGCGCCGTCGGAGTTCACGATCAGCAACGCCCCGGCACTGCCATTTGATATTGCGCCGGGCGCTGATCAATCCATGACGTTTATTGCTACACCGACGCGTCTCGGGGCTCTCAATGGCACCGTCACCGTCCGCTCGAATGCCACGCAGAATCCACAGGCGACGCTTGCACTGAGCGCCAACTATGTGCTCCGCTACACCGCCGCGGGTTCTCAAGATTTTGGGGTGACAGAAACAGGCAAGTCGGTAGAGAAGTGCATCTCTGTGACCAACACCTCCGCTCAGGACATCACGATTGATCAAGCGTCATTCCTCGGCAGCAACGCCGGCGATTTCAGCATCGTAACAACGTTGCCGTTGACGATCGCTGCCGGTGCCTCGGCTGAGATCTGCGTGAAGTTTGCCCCTGCGGCTGTTGGCAAGCGATCAGCTCAGCTGGCACTGCGCTCGGCAAATGGTGGTAACTCAACGATCAACCTCAGTGGAACGGCCGAAACTCCTGGTGGCGTGATCGACGCCGAGCAGGCCGGTATCGTGGCCTTCCCGAACCCGGCCACCGACGTTGTCGAACTTCGGTTCGGCAAGGCAATGCCTGCATTTACGGTTTCGATCGTCAATGCTGCCGGTCGCACAGCGCTGTCAACCGCCTCGGAAGCGCTCGAAGCCGGATCATCGCTACGCATGAACCTCGGTGGGGAGATCGCCTCGGGTGCCTACACACTCGTGGTCCGTTTTGGAGAGTTTGCAGCCACGATGCCGCTGACTGTGGTTCGATAAGACCGGAACAGTTCAGAGTTGAACGTCACACGCCGCCTCGGGTCGACCCGAGGCGGCGTTGTCATTTCATACACATGAGTACGAAATGGGGATAACTTTAGGGGGAGGATATGGGAATTGGGGAAGGTGCGAAAGTGTTATCCTTGTCGCTTACCGAAGCGAACAGATCACACGGTTCGCATCACCGATTCGTAACACCTCATCTTTTTTCGCAAGGACGAGTCATGCTCAAACTCCTACCGCGTTTCTTCAGTGCAGTGATGGTCGCGCTTATGGGCGTCACCATTGCGTACTCGCAGGTTGATATTCGCCTGAACACGACCAACGGCTCTTATCCATCTGAAATGGGATGGCAGTTGATCAATCAGTCGACCAACGCAGTCATTCACTGCTGGCGTCCATACTCCGGCACACTTCCAAACAACATTACTCTAAGCGTGCCGGCTGCAACGTACATCGTGCGGTGTTTCGATGCGTTCGGAGATGGTTGGAACAGTGGAACGCTTACGATCACGCAGTCCGCAACTGGGGTGACGTTGTGGACTGGTACGTACAACGGCCGTGAGCGTCAGACGAACGTGTGCCCGGGTCCGACGGTTCCTCTGGTACAAGCAAACCAGGACATCGCACGCTTTACAGTTTCTGTACCGT
>VERF01000023.1 GCA_018882895.1 Candidatus Kapaibacterium sp. | reverse complement strand
AGAGCACGACGCATTGGCTGAGCTTCGACGTTTACGAGATGCTTCCTGCCGAGGCACAGGCCTGGTATCCTAGCTATCTCAACATCGCCCTCGGCCACTCGGTCAGGGGGCTTGTGGGCCCCGGCCCACGCGAGCATGTGCTTGTCCTGTCGCTCGACTGGAACGTAAAGCGCTTGCCGGGCCTGCCGAACTGGCTTCGTTCAGCCTTCGAATGGCTCCACATGTATCATTTGCCGGCACCGGCCGTGGAGATCTATCCGCAGGTTGCGTGGTTCGGACTGCGATTCTGAGGCCGTGCGGCTGAGTCTCACGACCGCCTTCTGCGCCCGCTGACGAGGTCGTACGAATGTTCGATCCACCCCTTTAGGTCGGTAGCGCTCACTGAGCCGTCCACCACCACGGTGTTCCAGTGTTTCTTGTTCATGTGGTAGCCCGGCAGCACGCATGCATGGCGCTCCCGGAGTTCGATGGCACGCTCGGGGTCGCACTTGACGTTGAATTGCAGCTCGGTGGTATCAAGCGGCACGAGCAAGAAGACCTTGCCGCGTACCTTGTAGACGATCACGTCAGGTCCGAAGGGGAAGGTCTCCTCGACGTCATCGAGCGAGAGAGCGTAGGTGCAGAGTTCAACGATGTCCATGCTTGGCAAAAAAGAAAAGCCCCATGACCGGTGATCATGGGGCTTGTAGGTTTCTGACGAGGATCCTTGTCTTACTTGCCGCTGGCCTGAGCTGCCTTCACGGATTCATTCAGAGCCGTCATGATGTCCTTGAATGCATCTGCTTCTGAGCCCTTGAGCGTGCCGCGCTGCATCAGCACGGCAAGGTTCTGGATCTGGTCGGCGCGCATTTCAACGGTGATGACGTCATCATCGGTCTTCTTGGCCTTGGTGGCATCATCGATGGCATCTGACAGGACCTTGCGGACGTCGAGATAAGCATCTACTTCGTTACCACGGATCTCAATGCCGCCCATGAAGTTGGCAGCGCCCTTGATGTAGGCGAGCTTGAGCTTTGGCTTAAGAACCACCGGTGCCTGAGCAGCTGGGGTTAGTGAGCCTTGTGCGAAGGTATCGGTGCTGCTGAAGACGACGGCGCCGACAATGGCGAGGATTGCGAAGATTCTCATTGTTCTCAATTTGAGTGTGGGAAAAGGTGTGCGAAACTACGATTTGGTGTGCCTGAAAAACAAGGCGCTGATGGTCAGCAAAGGCTAGGGGGCGCGTTCTGCGCGATCACTTCTTCTTGGACGGTTTCCACTGCTCGACAGACCCTTTTAGTGCGGCTTCGATATCGATGATGGTGGTGGAGTCGGATCCCTTTGCCTTGACACGTCTTAGCAGAGCTTCGAGGTTTTGAGCCTGAGAAACCTGCATCTCCACGGTCGTCACGGCATTGTCGGCACGTCCGGCCGCTGTCGCTGCCGCAGTGGCGTCACTGAGGACCTTTCTCAAGCCCAGAAACACATCGACCTCGACGGCGCGGATATTGACATCCTGCAGCATTTGGATGGCACTTTTGAGGTCTCCGACCTTGATCGACGGCTTGAGCACCGCATCGGCAGGTGGAGCACCGTTGGGCGTAGCAAAGATCGAGGTAGTGGTTACCCGATCTGTTCGCTGAGCCAGTGCCGCCGTTGATAGCAGCACAGCCGTCGCCGTGAGCATGATGATGGAATTCAGACGCATGATCACCCCAGATGTAAGTCGTGCATGAATGTTTGAGCGGCCGGTCGTATGTCGCTCATGCGACGAAAATAGTGTTTTGGCGCTAATCGAACTTCGTCCACATGCATAGTTGCGGATATAGTGCCCAGCGATACTCAGTTTATCCAGCGGAGAGTTGCCTAGTGCTGATGAATTGGTGTATACGACACGTCTCAATGCCACGTTGATGATGAGAAAAGTCGATTCAGGTTCTGCTAAACGAATAACGGCAAGGTCTGATGTCAGAAAAAAAGTGTCGGAATCTATTGCATCAATGAAAAACTCACCTATATTTGTCTCGTTGTTTGATCAACGCAGACGGAATTCAGCAGGCATGCAGCATATGTCTTAAACCACCGGTGCTTCGGGGAATTCGCAACAGATGGCACGACGGACGACCACACGGGTAACCAGCAAGGTCCTTGCACAGGATCAGGAAGTGGCCAAGGCCGTCCTGAAACTCAAGGATTACAGCCCGTCGAACAAGGAGTTCACGTCGGACAAGTTGCGAGAGGCACTGGAACGGATTACGGCAGCAGAGGAAGCTGAGCGGGTAGCCAACGAGGCGGCCGCAAAAGCACGCGATGAGGCCATCCTCATTGAAAACGCCTTCCATGATCTCGTTCTGGGCATCAAGCGACAGGTCATCGCCCAGTATGGCGACGATTCGGATGAGATCACGGCATTGGGATTGAAGAAGAAGTCAGAGCGCCGATATGGGCGTCCAAGAAAGGCAGCGCAAACCACGTAAACGTAACGGTTCCCACGGAAAACATGACTTTGGGGGAAGGCATGTAGCATAAAGAGGATGCAGTCCTCGTGGGAAGAGCGCAAAGCAGAACGGCCATCCGAAAGGATGGCCGTTTCTGCTTTCTGCAAGATCGTTGCTTGGTAGGGGGCTGATCAGGCTGCCTCGAGGGCGGCAAACAGCGCGTCGTAGTTCGGCTCGACGCCGGGGTTGGCGGTCACTTCGACGTAGGAGATCGTGCCGCTGGCGTCAACGATGAACGTTGCTCGCGCCGAACGTGTCAGCCCTGCAATACCGGCGAAGTTCTCAAACGCAACATCATAGGCGTTGATGGTCGACAAGGTGAAGTCCGACAGGATCGGGAACGTGAGGTTGTTGGCGGCAGCAAAGGCGCCATTGGCAAACGGAATATCTGCGCTGATGGCCAGCACTGAGGCATTGGCCGAATTCAGGCGCTGCATAGCCCCCTGAAAAGTGCACAGCTCTGCTTGGCAGACGCCGGTGAATGCGGCCGGGAAGAAGGCCACAACAACGGGCTTGCCGGCGAATGAAGAAAGCGAGACCGGGTTTTTATCGGCATCGAGAAGGGTGAAATCAGGGGCAGGTGTACCAACGGCAAGTGCCATGGAATTCTCCGTAGATAGATAGTGTGCAAAAAGACGCCACCGGGATCGGTCTGCGATTCGAGCGCGTATAACGAATAGCGGGCAGGATTCGTTCATTCCGGCGCGTATATTGTCCCCCTAGTTCTCAATGACATGATCAATTCTTTATGAGGGGTTGAATGCTCTTTACGAAGAAGAGTGTGACGCAGCTTCAGTCCGACGCGCAAGGGGAGTCATCCGGACTCCATCGAACGCTCGGGGCGCTGAACCTGACGTCGCTCGGAGTCGGGGCCATCATCGGTGCCGGCATTTTTTCGATCACGGGCGTGGCGGCCGCGCAGTATGCCGGACCCGGCCTGGTGATCTCCTTCATCATTTCGGCTATCGCCTGCGGGTTTGCCGGTCTGTGCTATGCCGAGTTCGCCTCGATGTTGCCGATCGCCGGCAGCGCCTACACGTATTCGTACGCGACGGTGGGTGAGCTCTTCGCCTGGATCATCGGCTGGGACCTGATCATCGAATATCTTTTTGCTGCTTCCACTGTTGCGGTGGCCTGGAGCGGATATGTGATCAGCTTTTTGGAGAAGAACCTTGGCTTGGTCATCCCCGATACATTCCGGTCCGCCCCCTTGGCATTCAGTCCGGAGACAGGATTCACGGCAACGACGTCGCTGGTAAATCTTCCGGCGGTACTGATCATTCTGCTCATCACGATCCTGCTGGTCAAGGGCATCCGCGAATCGGCAAGCTTCAACAACGTAATTGTTGTGGTGAAGCTGATCGTGATCGTGCTGTTCATCGTCTTCGGATTCCAGTATGTGAACACGGCTAACTGGACGCCATTCATCCCTGAGAACACCGGTGAGTTTGGTGAGTTCGGATGGAGCGGCATCTTCCGCGCTGCCGGCGTGATCTTCTTCGCCTACATTGGTTTCGATGCCGTGTCGACGGCGGCGCAAGAGGCAAAGAATCCCCAGCGCGACATGCCGATTGGCATCCTGGCATCGCTGGCCGTTTGCACGGTGCTCTACATCCTCGTTTCGCTTGTCCTTACCGGGATCGTGCCATACACGATGCTGAACGTTCCTGATCCGATCGCCGTGGCCGTCGATGCAGCTCGACTTCCTGACGGCAGCCTGGCGCTTGGATGGCTCTCGCCATTGGTCAAGATCGGTGCCATTGCCGGACTCAGTTCCGTGATCCTTGTGATGCTCATGGGGCAGCCCCGCATCTTCTTTACGATGTCTCGCGATGGACTGCTTCCGCCGGTGTTCAGCAAGGTGCATCCGACGTTCAAGACGCCGATCGTCTCGACCCTTATCACAGGGGGCGTGGCAATGGTGATCGCCGGTCTGTTCCCGATCAACGTCCTATCGGAGCTGGTGTCGATCGGCACACTTCTGGCCTTCATCCTCGTGTGTGCAGCCGTGCTTGTGCTTCGCCGCACGCACCCTGATCTCGAACGTCCGTTCCGCACTCCGCTGGTGCCGTTCGTGCCGATCGCCGGCATCATCATCTGTCTGATGCAGATGCTGCCGCTTCCATTGCCAACCTGGGAACGTCTTGGTGCATGGCTTGCTCTCGGCCTGCTGATTTACTTCTTCTACGGAGTGAAGCATTCCACCGTCAACGCAGGCCGCTCCTGGAAGCCCCTTGGCTCGGTGCGTCTGATTGTCGGCGTTGGTTCGATCGCATTCCTTGGATACGTCATCTGGGCACACTTTCTGAAGTGAGGTCTTCTGGCTATGAGTTTCAAACGTGAGCTCGGACTCTTCGATGCCACGATGATCGTCGCCGGATCCATGATTGGATCCGGCGTTTTCATTGTGAGCGCAGACATTGCCCGCACGGTGGGTTCCCCGGGCATGCTCCTGCTTGTTTGGCTGCTCACGGGAGTGCTGACGCTGACGGCGGCGCTGAGCTATGGGGAGCTGGCCGGACTTCTGCCGCATGCCGGCGGACAATACGTTTACCTGCGGGAGGCGTTTGGACCGTTTGCCGGCTTTCTCTATGGTTGGACGTTGTTCACGGTCATCCAGACCGGGACCATTGCCGCTGTGGGCATGGCCTTTGCCAAGTACACCTCGGCGGTGCTTCCGATCGTTGGTGAGTCGAACGTCCTGCTTTCCATAGGGGGCGATGCAACAAGCCCCGGCTTCTCGGTGAATGCGGCCCAGGTGTTTGCCATACTATCGATCGTGTTCCTCACGGCACTGAATGCCAGGGGTGTCAGCCTCGGCAAGATCATCCAGAACACCTTCACCACCACCAAGATCGTCAGCGTGGTTGCCCTGGCCGTGGCGGGCATTGTCTACGGTGTTTCGACGGGCTCACTGTCTGCCTCGCTGGGGTCGCTCTGGACGGATGGCATTGCGCCGATCGTGCCCAACCTTACCCCCGGGCAGCAAGAGTCGTATGGATTCATCTCGCGCATCGGCATGCCGTTTCTCGCCGCTGTGGCCGTGGCAATGGTCGGCTCGGTCTTCTCAAGCGATGCATGGAATAACATCACCTTCGCCGCTGCCGAGGTCAAGGATCCCGAGCGCACCATCCCGCGCGCGCTGGTGATCGGCGTAAGCCTGGTGACGGTGCTGTACCTGCTGACGAACCTGTCATACATCGCCGTCATGCCGATAGGGGGCTCACCGGATGCGACCACGGCTCTTGATCGCGGGATCGCTTTTGCCACAAACGACCGCGTCGGGGCGGCCGCAGCCGAGGTGATCTTCGGAACCTCCGGCGGTGTGATCATGGCGGTGCTTATCATGATCTCGACGTTTGGATGCAACAACGGTATCATCCTCAGCGGATCACGAGCCTACTACGCCATGGCTAACGACGGCATGTTCTTCCGTCAGGCCGCCTTGCTCAACCGCAATGGCGCGCCTGCTGCATCGCTCTGGATGCAGGCCATCTGGGCTTCGGTGTTGTGTCTGAGCGGCAAGTATGGAGATCTGCTCGACTACGTTGTGTTTGCCGTGCTGCTGTTCTATGTCCTGACAATTCTCGGCATCATGCGACTGCGTGCAACCCGGCCCGATGCACCTCGCCCGATCAAAGCTGTTGGCTATCCGGTCCTACCGGCGCTCTACATCGTGCTGGCGCTGGCGATCTGCGTTTGCCTGCTGATCTACAAGCCCAACTACAGCTGGCCTGGCCTGCTGATCGTGGCAAGCGGAGTTCCTGTCTACGCCCTCTGGCGCCGGTGATTGCAGCTTCGCCGTGAAGGGACGTGATAGCCGTAGAGGGACGCTTTGCCGTAGAGGGACGCTTCGCGTGGATGGGCAGCTTCGCTGCCGATAACAGTTTGTCAATTTCTCGATGGCGAAGCCGTCCGTCCGCACCGAAGGTGCCCATCTGCAGCGAATCTGCCCCTCGTGCAGCAGGCACCCTCGACGGGCTGCATCTTTTGAAGTTGGCTTGAAATATGCCATCGCTAACTCTGGGTCTCAGGATCAGGATTGTCCGGAAACGTCGGCCTGCGAAGAAGATCCAGCCTGTGGGCAACTTTCGCTTGTTTATGTGTGTGTGTGTGTACGTTCGACACGTAAACGACAAAAGCTAATAACCTAGGCTAGCTAAAATTCGAGGCTACGCTGAAGGCCAATCATTACTGTCATCGTTAAGAGGTGAGGCGACCATGATTAGATACGAGAAAACGAATAATCGCTGGCGAGTGTTCTTTCGGATGGCCTTAGCGATGCTTGCTACCAAGCGTGGCCCTGGCCTGATGAGTACCGAAAGGATAGCTGGAAAGACTTGTTGTGAAAACAGAGCGCATTACGAAGATTTGCTTTCCGGTGGGAAGTAATGAATTGACTGGATTTGCCGGATTTCTCACGTTTCCTGATGGCACTAAGTGTTTCATCAAAGAGATTAATCCAACATACATCCTTCAGAATCAAACAATACCTCTTGAGTTGGAGCCCGGCTGTTCAGCATGTAACTAGGGTCACGCAATGTTGATTCCAGCTACCATGCATAACACTACTAACCAATTGCGGACGTTCAGATAAACTTGAAAGGAGAACTCGTGATGGTCAAGTCAATAATCTTATCAATCAGTCTGATTCTGATTGCAACTGGATGTCAAGATGGATCGAGCCCACTTGATCCCCAGCCCAATTCTCTTGGGCAGCTGATGAACCTGTCATCATCACACCCGATACAGCCGTTTCTTGATCGCTATTCCGCTGCTGATGTTGTTGGAGTGGTTGACCTATCCAAGATCCAGTATTCAATTTACAATGGCTCCTCACAGCCTGTTGATGCCACGTCATTCGGCGCTGCAGCAACAATTCGCAATGCTTCGAACCTCAATGAAGGGGCGTCGATGGAAAATCTGTGGGTTAACACAGGGCTGCTCGTCCCCTTTGATGCAGGTCAGTATCGGTGGGAGGCAGCACAACCGTCCTCACTCACAGTCAATTTTGGCAGTGGATGGAACCTTGTGAAGGCAGATACCGGTCCAGATTACCCCGCTTTCCGAGACAGCGTTCAGTTTGGATCTGCCATTCTTTTGACCAGTACCACCCGGGGAACAACAATCTCGAAGGCAACTAACTATGTGGTTGCATGGAGTGGCTCAGGAACAGACTTTGTCTCAGTCTCCTTGCTGAGAGTCGCAACGGAAGTTGATCCAACCTACCGAGGTCCCCAGGGTATCTTGAAGTACACCGACAATACCGGTACGGTGACACTGAGCGCATCGGAGCTTAGCGCCTTACCCAATGGTCAATACCGTTTGAGTGTGACGCAGTACGAACCCAAGTACGTGATGATGCCAGGCGGAAAGAAGCTGGTTATCATTGGTCGGAGCGTACATGAGGTTGCTGTCACGGTCTCCAACTAACGCACGTCACAACTTGCCCGGTCTGGGAAGATGGGAAAAACTTTGGCAACACCTTCGCAGAAATGCTACTTACCGCATTACCGCGAGCGGAACGCTGACGTGCTGCCGCTGGCCCCTGATGGTAATCGTGTAGGTGCCCACCGGCAGCGAGGTCACATCAAATGATGTTTGGTGCGTGCCGGCGGCCAGCACTCCAGCATCGAAGGTCGATACAATGCGTCCTGTGACGTCGATGAGCTCGACCGATGTGGCTGACGCGGTGGCCAGCGAGAATACGACGTTGATGTTCTCAGACGCAGGGTTTGGAGAAACCGTTGCCGAGATGGCTGACGAAACATCTGAGTCTTCTGCCACATTCGTCGTGAGGACGCTGGCTGTTACGCCCCGACCCATGTCGTAGTACGTGCCGCTGGCACTGCTGCGCAGGGCGCAGCAGCGGACCATATACTCAAGCGTACCGTCGTTCTTGAGCGAGTCCCGGTAAGCGGTCGCCGTGATCGGCCGAGGCGTCAGAAGCGTCCACTTCTTGACGCCGTCCTTACGACGATATACCATGTAGGCATCGGCAGAGCCGACGGGCTTGAGCCACGTCAGATTGACCTTGTTGGGGAACTCAGTCTTGGCCGTGATCGTACCCAGGGCCGCGATCGGCTTCGCGATCGAGCGCAGCGTAGGGTCGCCCAGCAGCGCAATATGGATCTGACGGTCTCCCGTGGCGGCAAGACTCATGCCCGTGGGCGTCAAGCTGGCATTCGGTACGTAGTTGCCCAGCTGATTGCCGCCAACGATCACCTGGTTGTTCTGCGACAGGCGAGCACCATATCCGATGGTCTCACCGAGAGCCATGTGGTGGATGTACCAGTGAGGTCTGCCCGACCAGGCACAGGTCAGCACCCGAGGGTCCGTGGCAAGGGCTGCACGCATGAAGTTGTTCTTCGTGTCCCAGTCACCGAAGTAGCTGCCGAAGAGGAACGTGAAGACAGCATGCACCGGCTTGGTTGCCATGTCCGACGTGTTGCCAACGCCTCCGGCCGAGATGTCAGTGCCACCGCCGCAGCCGTAGCCAAGCAGGTAGGTGGTTGGCCCCTTGAGATCGGTGAAGAAGTCGCCCGCCTTCACCGACGTGTCGTTTCCGAATACGCTGAAAGTGCGCCACGCCGATGCGGCAAACACCTCTCCGTATGTGCCGAAGTTATCGTCGATGATCCCGCCGGCGCGCACGGTCCACTCTCCGGTGCGATAAGCATGGTTCTTGGCGAAGTAGTTTTTCAGCAGGTCGGTCTCACTCTTCGTGAACTGCGGCATGTTGTAGAAGTCGATGCGTCCTACGGGAATGTCAACGTCCGTGTTGAACAAACTCTGGTCGAACTTCCCGTCACCCGGAACGTTGTTGTTCGACGCGCGCGTGGTGTTCGGCTGGTTCGATGAGCGGTCTGTGTACACGCCATTGTGATCACCGTAGACCCCGTCGGCAGGCCATGCCCCCAGGTGGTCCGGCGTGTGTCCGTCAGGAGCGATGACGCCGGAGTAGAGCACCGGAACCCTGCCAACAAGGACGATTGCGCCGAGGTCGCGACCCGAATTCCACTCCTGCTTGATCAGCGCGCGCACGCGGTTGACCTTTGCCGAATCGAAGGTCTCTGCGCGGGGGACCGATAGTGTGGTCACATCCCATCCTTCATTGTTCAGGTCCTGCGCAAAAGTAGCCAACTGCGTGGTCAGGGGCTGCCGCATGGTCGAATCCACCAGCACCAGTACACGCTCGCGTGGGGCAGGGGGCGCTTCAATTCCAGCATTGATGTACCCCGTGGCATAGAAGGAAGCCGTTGCGGTGCCATTGGCACGGCTTACCAGACGAAACACGCGGTACTCATACGATGTGCCAACCTCGACGTCCGTGTCGGTCCATTCCTGCCCCTTGCCGACGACGGAATCATGTACGTCGGCTTCAAACAGCGACACGTCCTTGAGCTTCTTCCAGATATAGACCGACTGCTGGTTGTCGTCCTTGCTCCAGCGAAGGGTGATCGATGGCTTCGAACCGGGGTTGATGCGCGCATTCAGGCCCAGACCGAAGTCACGTGGAGCCGGCGCTTGCGCCAGCATCGACACGGTGGCGAAAAAAAGCGCAATGATGCGCGTAACCAGTCGAAGGGTCTGTGGCATTATGATTCTTCCCGTAGGGTTGATGCGTCCGAATTCGAAGCCTGGTGTGGCCCGGTATTACCACGCAAAAGTTACGATGTTCGGAGCACCCATGAAACAGTCGACTTCTCGTATCTTTCGCGCGCGCACGTGGTGATCATTTGGGGGCGAATTGCCAACTTCAGCCCGCGCGCACCATTCTTGCTTTGAGGGACGTGGCATGCAGATACTTCGACTACTTTCATTTGGAATTGCGATGTTGCTGGCCGCCGTGAACGTATCGGCCCAGTTCCCGGCATCGTGTGACGGCCGAAAGGACTGCATCTTCAATGCCGTTCAGTTCACCACCACCAGTGGTCGCAGCCAGCACTTCATCGAGCTGATCAAGAATCCCGTGCGCGCGCGCCAGTCGGCCGTGACGTTTGAAATGTGGGCCAAGATCGAAAAGCAGGCCAACCAGCGCCAGTACCTGGCCGGACTTTGGGGGCCGAACTCGGACTTCAATGATGTGTTCGTGATCTACATCGACGCCAATGATGATCTCGTGTTCGAGGTCAATGGCGACGTCGGCCAGCTCAAGAGCGCCGATAACACGATCGCACGGACGCCGGCTGCCGGACTCTACGGAGCTTGGCATCACATTGCCGTGGTGTTCGATGGCGGTGTTGAGAGCTCGTTCATCTACATCGATGGCAAGGTCGTTGTAGGCCCTATTCGCAATGACCAGTATCCGTCGTCGTATCTGCGCGGACTCGACCGGCCCGATCTGCCGCTTCTGATCGGCTCATGCAATGGTGTGGCCGACAACCAGAATCTGAATCGAACGCTCAAGGGGCTTGTCGACGAAATTCGCATCTGGGACCGCGCGCTGGATGAGTCGACCATTCGATGTCAAATGACCCGCTCACTGAACGGAAACGAACAGGGTCTGCGGGCATATCTGCGCTGCAACGAAGGCGTTGGCAACATTTCGACGATGTGCGATGCTACCGGCAACGGACACTCGGGACTTCTGCGCTCCGGGGCTTCCAATCAGCGATCTGATCGAACGATTCCGCGCTCGCTCAGCGTCACCCCCACGGCGATCAAGCAGGACATTCTCTGCGATACCGTTGCTCAGTGGCAGTTCACCCTCGTCGACACCGCAGCATGTGGAAGCACGGCCAACCTTGTTATGCGCGGGCCCGAGGCGAGCATGTTCACCATCACCCCTGCATCGGTCAATCTCGCCAGCGGTACGCCGCAGGTGGTGACCGTGACATTTCGGGGGACACTCGTGGGCACGTTCATCGACACGCTCGAGATCAGACCCACCAACCGATGCGGCCTGCCAAACACGCAGGTCCGGCTCGAACTGAACCGTATCACCGAAACCGGCGTCAATCGACGAGGCGTGTTATTCGACACGCTTTGGGTTGGATGCGTGGATAAGACCACGATCGACTCGACCATCATCGTCTGTAATACCTCCGACAAGCTCGGACAGCCTCGCCCCCTGACCATTCGAAATGCGATCACGAATGAGCCGAAGGGCTTCGCCGTCGTCGGCGTTACCTATCCGATCGTGATTCAACCCGGACAGTGCACGACGCTGGTGATCCGCTCATTTGTGCGAGATACCACGGCTGATTATCCGGACACGCTTCGACTCATCACCGATGATCGCTGTCAGAAATCCCCGATCACCATCGCATTGACGGGAAGAACGCAGGAAGTGATCTCGATCCGCAATACATCCGGTTCGCGTCGTATCGACACCATGCGATTCGAGGCCGTCTGCCCCGGACTGCTGAGCAATCCTCAGAACTACACGTGGCAGAACCTGACGTTGTCGGACCTGGTCATCGATACCATCATCGTCCCCAAAGACTTCACTCATTACCGCATTCGCTTTCCGTTTACGCTTCTGCCCAAGACAGGGTACCCCTTCAATTCCGTGCGATTCCTGCCGCGCCAGCCGGGATTCGTCTTCGACTCGATCATCATCAAGACCAGGATCCAGGGCTGCAACATCGAACGAAAGATCTATGTCTCGGGCCGCGGTCTCGACAACAAGGTCCAGTGGTCGGTCAATGGTCTGGTGGATTTCGGAGACGTACTCGTGGGGCAGCAAAAGACGCTCAGCGTACGAGCAAAGAATACCAGCAAGCTCGATGCCCTGACCGTTTCTCTGTATGTGCAGAAGGGCGAGTCGTTCGCGCTGCTCGGCGGCACAAGCCGCACGATCCAACCGGGTGATTCGACGACGATTCCGATCACGTTCCGGCCGACGGACTCGCTGACGTATGACGATAAGCTGTGTCTGTTCGAGAACCGATGCTACGTTTCTGACTGTATCGATCTCAAGGGGCGAGGCGTGATGCAGATCTTCCGCTTCCAGCCGCTTGTGATGGAGACACAGAACGTCATCTCCTGTCAGACGCGCGAAGATTCGGTCTTCATCGTGAACCTTACCGATACACCACGGCGCATCGACTCGTTGCAGTTCGTCGATCAATCGGGTGGACGTATTCAGATCGTTGATCCGCCAACATCGATCAACAACACCGTGCGGACGATTCCGCCGCGTGACTCGATCCGTTTCCGCACGCGCTACACCCCGGCCGATCCATCGAGGGACAGGGCCGATAGGGCATACATCAAGTTTCGTGATGAAAGCCGCGCCGAATGGCAGGTGCAGCTCATCGCTACCTCTGTGGCTCCAAAGCTCTACGTGTCTCAGAATTCGGCCTTCGGGACCGTCGAGGTTGGCGACGTCAAGACCATGCAGCTGATCGTTGAGAACACCTCATCGTTGCCCGTACGCGTCGACTCGCTGACGATCACTCCGGGGTTCCGCATCGTGTCGACCAGTCGTGCCGTGCCCCTTGTCCTTGCTCCTCGGGATTCTATCCGGGTCGAGGTTGAGTTCGCTCCGGATGCAGCCCGCACATACGCCGGCGCGCTGACGGCGCATTCGTCTGATCCCTGCGCGATCACCGGCTCCGGACCGCTGTCGGGCCGAGGCATCATCGTCAAACTCGAAAGCGCTCTTTCTCTTGTCAACTTCGGCTACGTTCGCCCGTGCGAATGCGTTGACCGTACGATCGAACTGCTCAATGGGTCGCTCAAGTTCGACATGACCGTCGAAAGGGTGTGGATCGACTCTGCGGGAGTGCCCGGAGGCAAGCCGCAGTTCTTCGCCTGGAAGTCAAAGTACTCGCCCACCGGCATAGTGCCTTACGTGGTGCCACCGGGTGAGCGCGACACGGTCACGCTTACCTTCTGTCCGCGCACGCCGGCTGACTCGACCCTGATGGAGTGCCGTGCTGCGCTCCACATCAAGGCATCGGGTTCTCAATGGTCCAATACGCTCGAGACGTTCCTGGTTGGCAAGCGATCGCTGACCTTCCGGCCACGTCCCACGTCGGTGCAGTTCCCATATGGCGTCGTCGATGTGCTCAGTCCGCAGATCCTGTCGGTGGTGCTGAAGATCCCCGACTTCCGCCTCAATCCAAGTCAGGACCGAGTGGTTGTTGATTCAGTGTCCTTCTTCCCCGACGAGCGCATATTCACGATCACCCAGCCGGCGACGTGGCCGCAGACGCTCAATCCGGGTGACTCGCTCGTGGTGCAGATTCGGCAGCGTCCGCGTGCACCTCGTGACTACCGTGCACGCATCAAGTTCTGGTTCTCCTCACCCTGCGTTGGATGGGATACGACGGTTCTTGTGCGAGGAGGGGGCTTTGCACAGACGCGCGGTCTGCAGTTCAGCTTTGATGCCCTTCGCCCCCTGCCGGATACCTTCCGGATGATCTCATGCGACACGCTGAACGTGCCGCTGTATAGTTCGATCAAGATCGATGCATCGGTGGTTGACATCAAGATGCGGGTTGACTTTGATTCGACGCAGCTGCGGCTTCTGGACATCACCTCGTCGCTGATCGGTAACGAGTGTGTGTCGCAGACCGGAGGCGTCAAGTTCAAGCCGTCGCTGGCCTATGTGCCTTCTCCGTACGGAGGTCAGGCCGTTACGATGAAGAACTTCTGCGGCATCGACTCGACGCAGCCGTTTGCCGTTCTTCGATTCGTGACCACCAATAACAATCGTGCCAACAGTCGACTCACCATTGACAGTATCAACTTCGATACCGAGGACGTGATCCTCTACAAGCTGATCGCCACGGGTGATCGAGGAACCGTCGTGGCTCTGAAGTCCGAGATCGCCATCTCACAGCCGGTGAGATTCGACTCCGTGCGGATCCTCGAATGTGCCGAGCGAACGATCACGGTGATCAATACCGGTGACGTCTACAATGCTGTTACGGAACTCCTGGACCTGCCTGACTATACCACGGTGGTTAGCTCCGTGCCCGCGATCGGCGACTCGGTGGCTCCCGGAGATTCGGTCGTGGTGACGCTGCGCTTCTGTCCACTCGAAGAGCGCTACTTCGATGCATCTCCGCGCATCGTCAGTGGCTATCCGTGTGACGTGCGCGACACCACAACGGCTGATGGATGGGGCTATGCACCGGAGCTGGAGCTTGCAATGCTCCCCACCAGTGAGTTCTTCGTGCCGAAGGCCTTCGGTGGCGCCATCGGCGATACGATCATGGTGCCGATCATGCTTGAGAAGAACATCTCTGCCACCTACAATGGCGTGGAGTACTTCCTCAACGGCGTGAACTTCGATCTCGAAGTTGACTATGCACCTCGAGCCTTGAAGTTCATCGACATGGTATCGGCTGCCAAGCCGGCCAACACAACGGCTACGCCGGCGCAGGCGCCCGGCCGCGTTTCCATTGCCGTGCGTGGGGCCGACTCGCTTCGGTCGGGTCCGGTTGCCACGTTGCGCTTCGTCATGGCCGTGCCCGACTCATCGACGACCAACATCAGCGTCAGCTCCTCGGGATACACCTCGGATAGTCTGCAGTTTCTCGACATCGTGCCGCGCTCAGGAACCTCCCCGGTCGAGGTCGCAGGTCGATGCAACATCACCGTCGTGAAGTTCGCCCCCACGGGTCGACCGCGTATGCAGGTGGTTCCGCAGCCTGCCGTTAGCGAAGCCGTCGTCAACTTCCGTATGCAGGAGACCGTGCCGGTGCTTCTGGATGTGATCGACTCTCGAGGGATGGTGGTTCGTACGGTTCTGGATGGATCGGTGACGCTCTCCGGTGGGGAATATGCTTTGCGATTCGACACGGCCGATCTTCCTTCGGGCATGTACATGCTCAGGATCTCGGCAGGCGTGTATGATTCAACGGTTCCATTTGTGATCGCCAAGTAGCCCCTTGCAGAACTTTGACGTTGTTGTTCTCGGAGCCGGTGCAGCCGGTCTGATGTGTGCTGCACGCGCTGCGGCAGGGGGCTGCAGCGTGCTTGTTGTGGAGCACAACGACCGTCCCGGCAAGAAGATCCGCATCTCCGGCGGAGGCCGATGCAACTTCACGAATCGATCGGTGACGCATCGTAATATGATCAGTCGGAATCCCGACTTCGCTCGGTCTGCACTGGCCGGATATGGGCCGGGTGACTTCATCGAGCTTGTCGAATCGTATGGCATCGCCTGGCATGAGAAGAAGCTGGGTCAGCTTTTCTGCGACGGATCCGCACAGCAGATCATCGACATGCTGATGTCGGAGTGCAGAAGGTCGCAAGTAGAGATCGCGTTCGACTGTCATGTAAACACCGTTACGAAGTCTGACCTGTTCATGGTCGAATACATGAGCAGCAGTGGTGCCAAGCAGGCGCGTGCAGGCAACCTTGTTGTGGCAACGGGTGGCCTTAGTATCCCGTCACTTGGTGCATCCGATCTCGGGTATCGGATCGCCGAGCACTTCGGTCATCCGATCATTGAGCCCCTTCCGGCACTGGTGCCACTGACCTTTGGTACGGATTTCACCGGCAGGTTCGGTGATCTGTCGGGTGTTTCACTCGAGGCCAACGTGCGGGCCTCGTCGGCCTTGTTCCGAGAGAACGTCCTATTCACCCACAGAGGTCTGAGCGGACCGGCCATTTTGCAGATCTCTTCGTATCTCCGTGACGACGCGGCGCTTGAGATCGATCTACTTCCCGACGTCGATGCACGTGCAGTCATCACCGATTACCCGTCCGAGCGGCGACAGCTGCGATCGGTACTTGCGCTGCATCTGCCGCAACGATTGGTCGACGTGTGGGACAGCCCCCTTCTATCAAAGCCTGTCAACACTATTGCTCGACGTGATGTCGAGTCACTGCTCACTGCCATGAAGCACTGGCGACTTACCGCCAGCGGCACCGAGGGATATGCCAAGGCCGAGGTCACTTCGGGCGGAGTCTGCACCTCACGATTGTCATCCAAGACCATGCAGAGCAGCATAGTCGACGGACTCTACTTCATCGGAGAAGTGGTCGACGTCACGGGCTGGCTTGGCGGGTACAACTTCCAGTGGGCATGGTCATCGGCCGCATCTGCCGCCGCCGCGCTCACGCGCCGGTAAAGAGGCTCACGTCGGCTCGGTGCCAGAGCTGCTCATGGTCGATACGCGCCCAGCCGGCCAGTGCTGCCTTGGTAAAGACAAGCCGCGTCACAACACGATGGCAATCCGGCAGGGCCTGCATGCAGAGCCACGCATAGGTTTCCATCTGCGTCCGATACGAGTCGGCCACTTCCTGCATCTGACGTTCTGAACGCACCTTGTTGGTCTTCCAGTCCCAGACCTCTACCGTTCCATCGGCGGATGTTAGACGCACGTCGAGTACGCCCTCGACGAGTGTCTCTCCGCGCAGCGCCATGAGTGTTCCCTCTATCACGCCGGAGGCGAGAGCCTCGGTGTGACCTTGTACGAGCGAACTTCCCAGCACTGCCAGTACCTCGTCGATGGCTTGCTTTGAGCGCTCTCGGTCGAGCTCGTGACGCTTCATGATGCTGACCAAGCGTCGGATGGACTCATCCGTACTCGACGCCGATGCGCTGCGGACAAGATCGGCCAGCGCTGAATGCACCGCCGTACCGTACTCGGTTGATGACGACTCCGTGCCAACGATCCTTCGTCCAACCGGGGTCGCATGTGAACTTGTCTGGCGGTTCAGTGTGCTGGCGGTCACCAGCAGTGGCGCCGGCGGCGGAATCGGGGCAAACGGCTTTGTCAGGGGGCTTGCCACCGGTGCCCTGGCTGCCACATCAACTGCGTCTTCTGCCGATGAGGCATCGAAACGGAGCCACGGTCCATCATGCGTCGTTGCTGCCACAAGGATGCGCGAGAGCCCCTTTGCACGGGAGGCTTGCTCACCCGACGGTAGGCAGATCACAAGATGGGCCTTTGCGCGCGTCAGTGCTACATAGAGCAGGCGACGCTGTTCGGCCTCCCTGCGCTGACGTGAGATGATCGCGTTAGCGCGGCACGACATGCTCACAGGAAGGCTCGCGGTTGACAGTGCATCGGAGGGCAGGACGATCTTGTCGGGTACGTTCATCGTGGGGCCGATCTGCTGACTGATGACAAAAGTGTCGTCATGCGATCGTGTATTGAGACCGGCAAGTGCCACCACCGGGAACTCGAGCCCCTTGGACGCATGAATGGTCATCACGTGGATGGCGTCATCGTCGCTCATCACGGTTCCCTCGGCCTCCAGATCCCGGTCGGGTTCGGCAATGGCATTCAGAACATCGGACAGGGAGGCCGATCGGTCCTGCTCGGCCTTGGCGCAGATCTCGATGAGCTTGTCGATGTTCACCACCATCTGCCGATATCGTGCATCGGCAGACGTGGCCTGATGCCAACCGCATTGCTCGAGCATTGGCGTGATGACCTCGCTCAAGGGACGCAGTGAGATCATCGTTCGAAGGTCAACGAAAAACCTCATTGCAGCCTTTGCCTCATCAGAGGCTGTCCCTGATGCGACAAGGTCAGCCAGACCATCTTGGAGACTGCTCTTACGTCCGCGCAGGGATGCCCTGACGATATCGTCATCCGGCACTCTGAGAAGGGGCGAGCGCATGGCCGTTGCCGTGGCCAGATCATTTTGCGGATCCGATGCGGCCGTGAGCGCCGCACGCACGTCGGCCACTTCCGGTCGTGAGAAGAAGGAACGTCCGCTGTAGATGGTGTAGGGCAGTGACTGGCGACGCAGGGCCTCGGCCACCTTGCTTTTGTCCTTGTTGCTCGGGACCAGCACGGCGATGTCTCCCGGGCGCACCGGACGATGGGCAACGGATCGCTCAAAGACTTCGACGCCGGAGTCGGCAGCCAGCATGCCGGCAAGATGCCGCGCCAGGTGCTCAAACTCGGAGTCGGAATCATCATCACCATCACCCACGCCAAGCAGCCGAAGCGAGCTCAGAGACTGACGCGTTTCCCGCTCGATGGCAGCTGCAAGTTCCATGTAGGCAACATCGAATGATACCTCGTCTTCTTCGTCAGGTGGTGCCACAGCACCAAAGGCATGCTTGCAGATGTCATTGATGGCCTCGACCAGGTGCTGGTGCATCCGATACGACTGCGTGAGCGGTCTCAGGCCGGTATCTGCCGGTTCCGTTGCCGAGTTTGCCCCCTTGATGGCGCGCCGCGCGCGTCGGAAGAGCCGCACGTCGGCATTGCGAAAACCGTAGATGCTTTGCTTGTCGTCGCCCACGAGGAAGACGTTCGGGCCGCCGGACCTGCCGTCCCGAAGGGCCGGAGCAAGAAGTTCAAGCAGCCGATACTGCGTTGGGTCGGTGTCCTGGAACTCATCGATCATGATGTACGATACCGATTCACGGATCATCGTCGACACGCCCGGATCGGTCAGCAGCTTCGTAGCATCATCGATCATATCGTCGAAGTCGATCACATTACGTCGACGCTTGATCTCAGCATAGTGGCGCGCCGCTCGGTCCGACATCAGAGCCAGACCTTGTGTGACCATCAGTTGATGGCGCTCTGAAGCGTCGTCCCACGTAGCGCGGGCGAAGTCCGCCATTTCTGCAAGCGCCTTGTCGGGTGCCTCCGGCAGGGGGCTTCCCTTTGAGTCCTTGCTGAGCTTGGTCTTCTTGATCGTGTAGTCCCGATTGAACCATGTCTCAAGCAATGAGGTGAGTTCACCGAGCGCTTCGTCGCCCCCTTCCACGCGATCAGAAAGATCGGCAAGGGAGTGATGTAACTGCTCGATCTCACGCACGTCAGTGAAGTCATGCAGATGTCGCAGTAGCTCCATGCAGACCAGCCGCGCCTGCTGGCGCCGGATGCCGTCTGCTGCGGTGCGCCGGCGTTCAAGCGCTGCGCTTATGGGCTCTGCGAGAATGCTCGACATCTGGCGCCGCTCGGCCGAGCTTCGGGTCATGCCGGCAACGATTTCATGAACCTTGCCGATCGAGAGCGAGTCGAAGGCGGCCTGCACTCGCGGATCAGCAAGACGTTCAGCACCCAGGAAGTGGTTCATTGCGGCATCGACGGCTTCCTGACACAGTTCGGAGCTTAAGCGTTCATCGGCATCACGCACATCTGATGAGCGGCCAACCACGTCTGCGTACTGCCGAACCAGTGAGGCACAGAAGCTGTGAAACGTACTGATCCGCGTCGAGCCGATCTGCACCAGCAGCCGTCGTAGCCGCGGCTCATAGGATGTCGGCGGCAATGATCCCAGATAGGGGGCGGGGTCTTCCGTACCTCGCAGGATAGACTCAATCAGTTCATGCAGGCGCTGACGCATCTCCATGGCGGCTGCGCGCGTAAAGGTGATGGCCACAACTCGGTCGGGTTCGACGTTCTCGACGACCAGAATGCGAAGCAGACGCTGCACCAGGACCTGCGTCTTGCCGGCACCGGCATTGGCCAGTACGGCGCAGTGTACGTGCGTGTCGAGAGCTGCCTGTTGCTGAGCGTTCATGGAACTGGCAAGCCCCTTACGAACGATCAGACGACGGGCGCAGAGTGCAGGTACTCCAGGCAGCTTCCTTGCAGTATCGCTGCGCAAGGCGGGCGACATCTTCGCGGGTGACGGCTTGGAATTGTTCGATCGTTTCGCGCGGATCTTCGGGTTGACCCTGTTCCATGACGCCCTTGCCGAGCATGGTCATGCGTGCGGTCAGTGATTCGAGCGACATGAGCTTTCCGGCACGCAGTTGTGCAAGAGCGCGACGATGTTCGGCGGGCGTGATTCCGCCATCAGCGATCTCGTGCAGCACACGTCTGATGCCCCGCTCGGCCTTTGTGATGTTCTGTTCATCGACGCCGGCATAGATGGCAAGGATGCCACAGTCGGCAAACAGTTGCAGCTGAGAGTACACCGTGTAGGTAAGCCCTGTGGACTCGCGCAGGCGTACGTTCAGACGTGATGACATACCGTCGCCCAACACAACGTTCAGAAGCTGCAGGGCGAAGCGGTCTTCGTGTCGGCACCCGATGGTGGGCGTCTGCCACAGAAGATGCGCCTGCTGGATGGCGCGAGTCAGCTCCAGGTGCGTCGCCGGCCGCGTGGCAGGAGTACTGCGCCGTGGTGCGCGCTGGCGCTTGGACACGCCCTCAGTCAGCTTCTGGATCTTTTTGCCCAAACTATCAGCATCGCAGCGTCCGCTTATGGCCACGGTAATCGATCCGGGATGATAATGACGGGCATGGAAGCTGCGCACATCATCGGCCTTGAGTGACCGTACGTCGTCTACCGTACCGACGATCGGAGAGCCGAGGGGATGTCGGGGAAAGAGCTGCAATTCGCCAAGATCGAAGATGTGTTCTTCGGCTTCATCCTCGTAAGAGCGGATCTCTTCGGTGATGATTGACCGTTCCTTGTCGATGTCCTCTTTCTGAAAGGTAGGCCACAGAACCACGTCCAGCAGCGTGTCGAGAACATCGTCGAGATGTTCGCTCAGTGTTCGCACGTAGTAGCATGTCTCCTCCTTCGTGGTGTAGGCATTTGCATACGCTCCACGGTTTTCAAAGTCACGCGAGATTTTGGCTGCGGTGCGATGCCGTGTTCGACGAAAGGATGTGTGCTCGACGAAGTGCGCCACACCACGCTGGCCACGGGGCTCGTCGCGCGTGCCAACGCGCACCCAGATGCCGAGAGCAGCTGAGTCGACGTGTCCCACCGGGTCGCAGATGATGCGAATGCCGTTGGGTAGAATGATGTCATCGGGGGGCGTCCATACCGAGCGCGCGCTGGAGCGTGTCATGGCGGCGAAGATACGCCTGAAATCAGCGCTGATGCTGCCAGCAAAAGCCGCTCGGGTCCTTTGTCATGCGCGAGCAACGTTTCCCCTTGGCCGTCGTGCCGGAGCACTGCACGGTTGCACCGCCGGAGGGGGCTGGTGTGTCGGTGCCTGTCGAGGGGCGCACCGACGGCGTCTCGACGGTGATGTTGGCCGGCCGGGTGGTGACAGACATGTCCGTCACGGGGTGGATCTCCCACGGGGAGCCGCGCCAGATCTTCTCGTTGCCGGAGCCGGCGGATTCATCGGCATGCAATGCGTCGTAGAATACCCAGCCGCGAACCTTCACCCAGCGACCAAGAAACTTGTCGCGCAGGGCCTGCTGGGACCAGTCGACTCCGCGTTCCTTCATTGCCTGACGGAAGCGTGGGGTGACCTCGACGACCAGGATCTTGGTCTCGTTCTGCGAATCATTCGGATCAAGCGTCAGCTCAATGTGCGTATCTCGATGCCAATGATCCTTGGCACCGCAGTTGACGCTTTCGACCGAGCCGATCTTCACATCGGCGCAGTAGGCCACGATCTCGGCGGCATCGCCCTCGGAGAATCCTTTCGGATTCTCGCCGGCCATAAGCATTGCGTTGAACGTGATGGCGCGATTGATCTGTGCATCGGTGGGGAATCCATCGCGGTTCTTCTTGCGGTTGATCGCCCGCACATCGCTGCGTTTTGCACTGCCTTCGGCGCCGCAGGTGTCAAATGTCGACTGACCCCGCAGCTGCGTCGTGCCGAGGCTTACGAAGAAGACCGCAAGGGCAAGCAGAAGACCTCGACCGCGCATCAGCATGTGACCTCCTTGACGGACCACGACAGAGAGCGGCCGGCCCACATGGGCACGACCTGGCCATAGGAAGCCGGAATCTGCATGGGATCGTTTGCAAGCCTCACCGTGGTGGCCGGCGGGTTGACGCCGTAGAGACGTCGGGCATTGTCGCTGACAAATGCCTGCAGGTTCTGCTCGGCGCCATGGCGCACAAACAGCTCGGCCAGCATTGGCAGGATGATCGGAGCGGTGAAGACGCCGGCAGCGCATCCGGGAGCTTCCTTGGCGTGACGTGGGTGAGGCGCACTGTCGCTACCCAGCATCAGCTTCGGATGGGCCTTGAGCGATGCTTCCAACAGTGCCTGCCGATCTTCGGGTCGCTTTGCGATCGGCTTGCAGAACAGGTGCGGGTTCAGAAGGCCCCCTGCCACATCATCGAGTGTGATAATAAGGTGGTGTGGCGTGACGGTTGCCCGCAGGTTCTCAAACTCATCGAGCAGTGAAACGGCCTTGGCCGTTGTGATATGCTCCATCGTAATGCGCAGGCGCGGATATCGCGTGGCGAGCTCCCGATATACCTCGCAGAACTCGGCCTCGCGGTCCATCACAAAGCCATGCGTCTCTCCATGCACCAGAAGCGGAATGCCCAGCTCCTGCATCATGCCGAAGACATGGTCCATTGCCAGCACCTCGCGCACGCCGGCATCGCTGTTGGTGGTCGCACCTGCAGGATAAAGCTTGATGCCGATGATGTGATCGCGCGCCGCCAGCAATTCCTCATGTGAGTAGTCACGAAAGAACAACGTCATGAACGGCTCAAATGCATAGCCGGACGTGGCACGTCGCACCTCGGAGGTATACCAGTGGAGACGCTCCACCGTGTCGACCGGGGGCAGCAGATTCGGCATGATCACGGCACCGGCGAAGTGCTGTGCCGTAAGAGGCGCAACCAGATCAAGCATGGCATCCTGCCGCACGTGCAGGTGCATGTCAAGGGGCGAGTGAAGGGTGATTTCCATGTGTCAGCCAGCGAGTGAGTAATCCGGAATGTCTGTCAGAGGCTCGATCGATCCGTCTTCGGCAATGCGCGCGCAGAAGGCCGTCAAGCCATTCGTGAGCAAAATGTAGGGTGCTTTGAGCGTCAAGTTATACCATGCAGTCTGACGCAGAGTGGCATCGTTGATAGCGGTCGAGGCCGACTTGCATTCTATCAGCAGGAAGGGGGCGAGCGATGCATCTCGCCATAGCAGATCGAAACGCTGCGACGGCGCAGCAGTGGAACGGTCGACCAGGCGCTCGACGCTGCAGCGGCTCATGGGGTATCCACGCGAGACAATCCAGTGAAGGCAGTGCTGCCTGACCCATTCTTCGGGGGTGAGTATCACATAGCGCTTGCGCACCGGATCGAAAATGCGCGTCGAGGCTTCGTTGTGCTGGATCTTCAACTCGAAGCTTGGAAAGATCAATGGCGGCAGTGAACCGTCGCCGCTCATCGTCGACCCGTTGCTTTTATGTCCTGAACCTTCTTGGTGAGCATGTACGTGATGAAAAGAAACGCCACGCCATTGGCCCAGATGATGCTGATATCCATTTTTAGCAGTCCGTACGAAAGCCATAGCATGCAACCGGTGATCATCAGCCACAGCATGCCGCCGCTGAGCTGCTCAACCTGCTGAGTGCGCCATACTCGGATGGCCTGCGGCGCCAGTGCGAACGTTGAACAGCAGCCGGCCACCAGGCCAAGGACATCAACAAGGTCGATCATATTGCGGGGAGTCTGCTAGGGAGTTGATGCGATCATGCGATAATGCGGGATCACGATATGGGGCATGTTGGTAACGATGCCGCTTGCCCCGTGATCGAGCACGAATTCGAGTTCCTGCGGAGTGTTCACCGTGTAGATACCGAACGGTATGCCTGCATGGCGGCATGCCTCGGATCGCTCCTTTGTGAGTTCTTCGATCGAGCAGCCAAATCCGTCGGCGCCGCACGAGCGCACAACACGAACCGGTGAGCGCTCGTCGCCCGGAACATTAAGAGCGATGGTGCGCACCTCGGTCTCGACAGACCGAAGGTAGACAAGTGCCGAGTGATCAAAGGACGAGAACACGCACTTGCCGAACATCTCAAGGCCCTTGACAAGGGCGATGAGCTCGGCCAATTCGGCGGCTGCTTGCTCGGAGGCAGCGCGTGGTTTTATCTCGATGTTGACGTAGGCCCGACCTCGAAGTTCTTCCAGGACATCGACAAGGGCCGGGATGCGCTGGCCCACGAAGCTTGGACTGAACCATGCCCCCGCGTCAAGCTTCCGAAGGTCCTCAAATGTCCAGTCCTTGATAAGCCCCTTGCCATCGGTGGTTCGCTCCAGCGAATCGTCATGGAAGACCACCATCTTCCTGTCACGCGTGTATTGAACATCGATCTCCACCATCGGGGCACCGCATTCCAGGGCCATTGCTACGGCCGCCATGGTGTTCTCGGGCGCAATGCCCGATGCACCGCGATGCGCACAGACGATGAATGAGTTCTCTTCGACGAACTCGTTGAATGGAATCATTCGTGCTTCTCCGGAAGCATTGTTGAACGGTGTTGGGAAAAGTGGCCCTCGGATGGACCCCGATAGCCGCGGACAATATCGGCAAAGTTCATGCGCCGACGTCCCGGAAGTTGAACCTCCAGAAGGGATAGTGCGCCATCAGCGCAACCGGCGATGAGCCGTTCACCTTGAATGATCCAGCGTCCGCACGGCACAACATCGTTGATCCGCTCGGCCGAGAAGACCTTCATGATCTCATCATTCCAGATGGTCCATGCCGCTGGCACCGGGCTGTGTGCTCGGATGAAGTTGCGCACATGCTCGCGCGAGTGCGCCCAGTCGATGCCGGCGTGCTCGCGGAAGACCTTTGGGGCCGGGCTTGCGAGTGACTCGTCCTGCGTGGTTGTCTGGTACGAGCCCGACAGAAGCTTGCCCGTGGTAGAGACCGCACAGTCGGCGGCAAGGGGCATGAGTGCCGCGTACAGATCTCCGGCCGTCATGGCGTCATCGATCGCACATGTTCGTTGCTCGATCATCGTTCCGGTGTCGACCACGTCGTTGAGCAGAAAAGACGTCACACCCGAAACGGTCTCGCCTTGCATGATGGCATGATTGATCGGAGCCGCTCCGCGAAACCGAGGCAAGAGCGACGCGTGAACGTTGAAGGCCCCTTGGCTGGCCAGAGTGTAGATAGACCTCGGAAGGATCCGAAAGGCGATCACACAAATGACAAGGGGCGAGCGCTTTCGTATCTCTTCGGCAAATGCCTCATCGCGCAGCGACGTGGGCTGAAGTATATCGCTGATGCCAAGCTGCATGGCAGCAACCTTCACGGCACTCGGCGTGGTCTGCAGGCCCCGTCCCTTCTGACGGTCGGGCACGGTAACCACGGTCGAAACGCCGTATTGCCGATGCAGTGCCTCCAGGGCCGGTACGGCAAACTCCGGCGTTCCCATGAAGATGATCGACGACATCAGCCGTGCATCGTTGGTTGGTTTGTCATCGACCGAATGATGTCGGCCTCGATACGCCCAAACTCCTTCAGGCGCTGGCGCACTTCTTCGACCGGGAAGTACTGGCGGGCGATGTCCGTGTAGGCGCGGTAATGTCCGGCCTCACTGGCCAGCAGACTCTTGTAGAGCGCCCGCATATCGTCGGCCGTGGCGTGTTCGGCCAAAAGGGAGAACCGTTCGCAGGAGCGCGCCTCGATGAACGCGCCCACAATGAGTGAATCCAGCAACCGGTGAGGTTCGCTTTTGCGAATGTGTTCGTGCAGCTGCTGCGCATAGCGGTTGCCGGCATCATGGCGCAGTGCAACGCCCCTTGACTCGAGCTCTTTGACCACGAGTTCGAAGTGCTCGATCTCTTCCTTGGCCAGGTCGATCATGTCCTTTACCAGACGGGTGCGCTCCGGGTAGCGGTTGATCAGCGCCAGGGCGAACGCCGCCGCCTTCTTTTCACAGTGCGCATGGTCGATCAGAATGTCGATCAGATGGTCGTTGGCAACACCGATCCACTCGGGATTGGATTCGCATTCGAGACAAAGCATCTGCAAAAGTACCGCCTGTCACTCATCGACAAAGTATATCACATGTCGATATACATGGATATACACCTATACTTTCGATATATTTGGTCATGGAGTCAATTCTGAATCCCTTTGCGCCCGGTGCAGGCACAAGGCCATATGCAATGGCAGGGCGTGATGCCATCCTGGAGGAGGTGCGTGTGTCGATCGGCCGTGTGGTCTTGGGTCGACCAGCAAAGAACCACGCGCTCATTGGTCTCAGAGGCGTGGGAAAGACCGTACTGCTTGAGGAGATCAGATCAAGAGCTGAGAACACGGGTCACATCGTGGTACAGATCGAGGCACCAGAGAAGAAATCGTTACCGGCTGCGCTGATTCCGGAACTGCGACTCGCCCTTGTTCGATTCTCTCGTCGTGAATCAGCAAAGGATCTTGCTCAGAGAGGACTTCGTGCGCTTGCCGGATTTGCCTCGGCAATGAAGCTGAAGTTCAGCGATGTAGAGGTTCAATTCGACATTGAGCCAGAGGTAGGCTTGGCAGACATTGGTGACCTTGAGCATGACCTCTCTGTGCTCTTGGAAACGATCGCCACAGCAGCGCAAAGGACGTCAACGGCGCTCATCCTTCTGATCGATGAGTTGCAGCACGTGCCCACGTCTCAGCTTGGTCCCTTGATCTCAGCTCTTCATCGATGTGCGCAGCGGCAGTTGCCGATCATCCTCATCGGTGCTGGTCTACCGCAGCTTCGAGGGAGAATTGGCAATGCCAAAACTTACGCTGAGCGTATGATAGAGTTTTCCGAGTTGTCGGTGCTGAATCGAACAGAGTCGATCGATGCAATCTGCATCCCTCTGCAATCCGAGGGCGTGCAGATCGAAGCAGATGCTCTTGAGTTGATCCTTGACGATACCCAAGGATATCCATACTTCCTGCAGGAATGGGGCAAGCACGCTTGGAATTGCGCACAACAATCGCCGATCACGCGACGGGACGTTGAGGATGCACGCGTCATCGCCCATGCTTCGCTTGACGTGAGTTTTTTTGGAGTGCGCTTCGACCGTGTCACACAGAAGGAACGTCTGTACTTGGCGACGATGGCGGCGCTTGGCAAGGGTCCGTATGAAACATCCGATGTCTCCGATGCGATCGGTGAATCACTTCAGGAACTGGCCGCTCTGCGAAGTCGACTCATCGAGAAGGGGATGATCTACAGTCCACGGCATGGACTTATCGACTTCACGGTTCCCCTGTTCGGCCAGTTCATTCTGCGCCGCATGCCCCCACGCTGAGAGTTACTTCTCCAGCAGTGTGATGGCTCGCTCCATGAGGCCAGCGAAACGGGCTTCGTCGACAGCACCGCGTTTGTTGAACCACGTACCGCTGACGGCGTACCATGTTCCGTTGGCGTGCTCCAGCAGATATGTCAAGTTGATGGTGCCCGGCTCCGAGCCCCCTTTGAAGCAGACCCGCTTCCACGACTTGCCGACGGGCACGCCGGAGTTGATCGACAGGATCTCGAGCCCGGAGTCATCCTTCCTCATCATCGCATCGCGCCTGAGCCAGTCCATTGCGCGTGTAAGTTCGGAGGTTGTTGCAAACCACTCGATGGTCTCCAAGGCTGTCGGCTCCATCGTGAAGGCGATCGAATCATGCGTAACGGCCGTGTCGATCTGGGCCAGCATGCTACGACGTTCCTCCACTGACTTCGAAACGAATGCGGCAGCCAGTCCGCCGGGAGCATACTTGAGCTTAAAGGCTTGCAACGTCGTCAGAAACGGTACGTTCAGATCCGGACGGTCATGTCCCATGGCCGACATTTGTTGGGCGATCTTGTCGGGCCCAAGAAGCCGAATGAGCGCATCCGTGGCCGTGTTGTCACTTTCCGAGATCATCATCGCTGCGAGCGAGTGCAACGTCAGCGGCGAACGGTGAGGCCACGTATGCAAGCGCCCCGATGGCAGTGATCGAAACGCCGAATCAATGCGAAGGATGTCGGTCCAGGCACGTTCGCCGCGACCGATCGAGCGCACCAGCTCGCCCAGGACGTATAGCTTAAAGGTCGACCCCACGGGCAGGTGCTCGCTGCTGCCGATCGAGGTCACCACCGAGCCACCACTGAGATTCGTTACTGTGAACGCGACGCTTCCTTCAAGATCTTTGAGGCTCCCGACAAGGGAGTCGAGCGTGCCAACGGCCTTCACGGGCGGACGCAGGAAGAATCCGGCAATCAGGTAAGGGGCTTGCGCTTCGATGGTAAGAAGCACCGGAATGGAAAAGCCGTTTGTGGTCGAAGCTTCGGCAGCAACTTGATAGGCCGACCTTCTCTCGGTGATGCGGATGCCGTTGCAGGGTCCGGTCTGAGACGTCAATTGTCCAACCAGCATCGATAGCTTGGCCGCCGGCACCTGCTTGAGAAACTGAGCGGTGAAGGTCGACTCATACACCACCGGCGACCCTGAGATGATGCGACACACATCGTCAAGCCGGCGCTTCATGGCCGCATCGTCGGCCTGCATCGTCACGCTCGAAAAAAGCAATGTCAGGGCCGCAGTGGCGATGCCACATAGCCCCTTGCAGACGTGCATGTTCATTTGATCTCCAGCATTGTTGAGACGCGTGCAGAGGTCGACTCCAGAACGATGGCATAGCTGCCGGCAGGAAGTTTCGAGAGATTAACGTCGCGCTCCTGGATGCCGGATTCGGCCGAATCCTCGGCCACGACCATGACGGTGAACATGGCGGCATTGCAGATCTTCAGCGAAATGCGCTGAACCTCCGGCACCGTGTAGCGAATGCGATACAGCGAGCCGCTCATACCAAGTCGAGCAGCGCTGATCGATGGCAAGCGCACATCGCGCAGGCGTGCTGCTGCCTCGGCGCTCTCGGCTCGCAGGTATAGCATGATGGCTGCGGCAGGACCCGAGTCTTCGCATTCTGACGTTGTTAGGTAGCCGTCGCCGCTGGCGCTGAAGCAGATCGCCTCACCCTGACGCTCCGGCTGATAGGGGACGCTTGTGCCGGAACCGACCATCGCCGAGGCCAGCGATGTTGATGCTTCGCGCGTCCACATCCAAACTCGGTGGTAACTCTTCAAAAGAATGCTGCGTCCGTCAGGCGATACGTCACCGCCCGTAATAAGCTGATGCGGAAGTTCGCCCTCAAGCTTGAGCACGCGCTCGGTGCCCGACGCATGTGGCGCAGGCGCAGAGTAAATGCGGCAGCGATTTTCGCGTTTGGTGACGATGACGATGTCGCCAGTTCGCGGGTCGACCAGTAATGCCTCGGCATCACGCGCTCCGTCAGGGTAGCGCAGCACGAAGCGCTCGACCGAATCGGCCGAGATGCTGATGCGTCGGCTCTGCCATGACGTGTCGATCTTCGGCTCGCGAATTCGGTAAACAACTATCGTAGTGCGCCGCGCGGAATTGTCGCCGATATCTGCCAGGTATAGATAGGATGCCTCTGCCTGCGGGCCGGGTCCGCGTGCCATATCCTCCCAGTCGATGTGACTGGCACCGGTGATGCGCACTTCGGCTGCTACGCGTCCCGGCAGGACGATGCCGAAAATGCGCGGTTCGTCTCCCGAGTCGTTGTGCATCCACAGCACTCCGGGATTCTCTGTCGAAGAGACCATACCCGAGACCTCCGGCAATGTGGATAGTGGCGTTGTACCCACTCGAAACGGTCCACCAAACCAGAATGTCTCCTTGTTACCCTGACCCGAGCATGCTACCACAAGAAGCAATACTCCGGCTAGTCGAAGAATCATCATTTAGCGCACGATGAAGTTGATGAGCTTGTTCGGCACGAACACCTCGCGTACGATCTCCTTGCCGTCGAGATGCCGAGCGATGCTCTCGTCCTGACGTGCAAGTGAACCTGTGGTTGCGGCATCAGCATCAAGCGGCACGATGATCTTGCCGCGGATCTTGGAGCTGACCTGCACAACGATCTCAACGTTGTCGACCACGAGCTTCGATGCGTCGAACTCGGGGAACGATGAGGTATGCACAGAGCCCTCGCCTCCGAGGATCTGCCATAGCTCTTCGGTGATATGCGGTGCGAAGGGGGCGAGGCACTGCACGAACTGCATCATGGCTGACCGTGGGCGCACGTCCAGCTTCGTGAATTCGTTGACGAAGATCATCAGCTGAGCGATGGTGGTATTGAAGCTCAATGCTTCGACGTCTTCGCGGGTCTTCTTGATGGTTGCGTGCAGAACTCGTTCGGCATCAGATGCGCACGGCACGTCCTGCACCGCAGGTGAGAGAGTCGAGTCTTCCGTGGCGATCATGCGCCATGCGCGGTTCAGAAAGCGCGTCACACCCTCGATGCCCGTTGTGTTCCAAGGCTTTGATGCTTCGAGCGGGCCAAGGAACATCTCATACAAGCGCAGAGCATCGGCTCCATGCACGTGGATGACATCATCGGGGTTGACCACGTTGCCGAGAGACTTCGACATCTTCCGCCCGTCTTCGCCCATGATCAGGCCCTGGTGGAAGAGTCGCTTGAATGGTTCGGGAGTTGTGACATAGCCGTAATCAAACAGCACCTTGTGCCAGAAGCGTGCATAGAGCAGGTGCAGCACGGCGTGCTCGCCCCCTCCCACGTAGAGGTCGACGCCGGTCGAGCCCATCCAGTAGCGCTCTGCATCGGGATCACAAAATGTTTCACTGTTCTGCGGGTCGCAATAGCGCAGATAGTACCAGCACGATCCTGCCCACTGCGGCATGGTGTTGGTCTCAAGACGAGCCTTCTTGCCGGTCTTGGGGTCGATAAAGTTGACCCATGACTCGACCGTGGCAAGGGGCGACTCGCCCGTGCCGGCCGGCTTGAACTCAGCCACCTCGGGCAGCAGCAACGGAAGCTCATCGGCCTCGAGTGCCCGCTTGGTGCCGTCTTCGAAGAACATGATCGGGATTGGCTCACCCCAGTAGCGCTGACGTGAAAAGAGCCAGTCGCGCAGACGATACTGTGTGCGCCCCCTGCCGGTGCCGGAAGTTTCCAGCCACAAGATGATGGCGGCCTTTGCGTCGGCCGTGGGCAACCCGTTGAGATTCACATGGGCGTTTTCGGAGTTCACACCGATGCCTTCGTCGCTGAAGGCGGCCGCAGCAAGGTCGACGCTGGACCCATCGATCGGCGTGACCACCTGGACGATCGGCAGCCCGAAGCTCGTGGCGAACTCATGATCGCGCTCGTCATGTCCGGGCACGGCCATGATCGCACCGGTCCCGTAATGAGCAAGAACGTAGTCGGCCACCCAGACGGGCACTGCCTGAGAAGAGGCAGGGTTGATGGCGTAGGCGCCGGTGAAAACACCCGTCTTGAACTTGCTGAGTTCAGTACGCTCAAGGTCGCTCTTCAATGACGTTGCCTCGCGGTATGCCATCACTTCTGTGCGATGCTGCTCGGAGACGATATGGTCGACGATCGGGTGCTCCGGAGCAACTACCAGGTAGGTTGCACCGAAGAGAGTATCGGGGCGAGTGGTAAAAACCGTTATCGAGTGCTCATGATCCTGAACAGGGAAGTGAACCTCAGCCCCCTGACTCTTTCCGATCCAGTGGCGCTGCATTTCAAGCGTCGACGACGGCCAGTCAAGCAGTGTCAGATCTTCAAGCAGACGCTCGGCATACTCCGTGATGCGGAGCATCCATTGGCGCATTGGACGTCGCTCGACGGTGTAGCCTTTTTCCTTCCATTCGTCGACCTCTTCGTTGGCCAGCACCGTGCCGAGTGCTTCGCACCAGTTCACGGGACTGTAGGCGATGTAGGCAAGACGATGAGCATCACGATATGTCTCGATGTCTGCCGCCGACGTCACATCCGCAGGGATCGGCAGTTCGTCGATATGACGCGCCTTGCCGACCGATCGATCGAACCACGAATTGTACATCATAAGGAACATCCACTGCGTCCAGCGGTAATATTCCGGAAGCGTTGTGTTGACCTCGCGCGACCAGTCGTAGTCAAAGCCGATGGCGTTGAGCTGACGCTTGAATGTGGCGATGTTGTTGGCCGTAGCGATCGATGGGTGGATGCCCGTCGTCATGCTGTAGCGCTCCGTCGGAAGTCCGAACGCGTCGAAGCCCATCGGATGCAACACGTTGAATCCGCACATCCTCTTGAACCGACTTACGATATCCGTTGCCGTGTACCCTTCAGGGTGGCCGATGTGAAGGCCGGCCCCCGAAGGATACGGGAACATGTCCAGCACGTAGTACTTCGGCTTCGTTTGGTCGCTTGAGACCCGATACGGCTCGCTCTCGGCCCAGCGACGTTGCCATTTTTCTTCGATAGAGGCGAATGGATAGTGCATTCGCAAATATAGGGGGCTACTTAGAGCGTTTGCGTTTCGGCCGGGACTGGTGCTGAGATGCGGCAGTTCATCATCTCTTCCAACTCGGAACGCATTTCCTCGATGTTGAGAACCATGAATCCGTCGAGCGCGTCGCTGAACATCGGATCGACATTAAAGGCTACGATTCGGGCGCTTTGCGCCCAGTACTTGCGAAGCAGAACCGGAACACCTTTGCGCTCAGTCTCGAAGTGTGAGATGACCCTTTCAAGTATTCGCACATCGCTGCAGCAAGGAGCGAGCAGCGCACTGATATCAGATGCGTGGTGAGATGCCTGTTTGAAGGGTGTGCGCGCTTGGACTCGCCCTGAGAACGATGTTGCACCTGACTCGCTGGCAAAGAAGTCGATCATTAGCTGCTGAGACAAGGTCGTATAGCAGGCGCTAATAGAGACTGGTCCGATGATGTGTCGGATCTCGGGATGCTGGATCAAGTAGGTAAGGATCCCTCTCCAGAGCAGGAATAGGGGCAGACGATGGCGTTGAAACTCCGCACGAACAAACGACCGGCCTAGTTCCAGACTCATTCGCAGCTGTTGCTTTGCCGAATCATCGATCCGAAAGAGCGTCGAGATGTAGAGTCCGGATACACCGGCACGATCGATGCACTGCCCACCATGGCCGAGACGGTATGCACCGGCGATCATCGACGTTTCGGGATGCCACAGGATCAGGTGTTCGTACACACGATCGAACTCGTCGATATCTAGTGCCGTGTTGGTTCCCTCTCCTACGCTTCTGAAGGTCACTTCGCGAAGGCGCCCGATCTCGTGCAGAATGTTCGGTGACGCATCGCCGCGAATCAGGTAGAGCTCAAAGCCACCTTGGGATAAGATCCTACGATCGCTGAGCTGCAGAATCTCCTGAGCGATAGGCTGCGACCCCAGGCTCTCGGCTATTTGCACACTGTTAGAATGAATCCGAGTGCGTTCGCGGCTGGGCTCGGACTGCAGGCTGCCGAGTGCGTAGACGTGTGCTCGCAGGTACGCCGCCAAACTCACTGCATCCCGACAATTTCTGATGATGACCTTATCAATTGGTCGACCGAAGTGCAGTTTCAAGGACGAGCCGCGCTTGGCAAGAAGTTCTCTCGGCAGCCACGCAGTGCGCAGCCGAGGATGTATTCTCCCAAGCGTATAGAACAAATCAGAGTTTCGTCCGGCAATGAATGCCGGTACGACAGTTGCGTCAGTCCGAGTGATCAACTTAGCGATGGTGGAGTTCCACTGCTTGTCGATAGGTTCATCTGACATGTGCTGTGGTGATGATACCTCACCGGCAGGGAATACGATGAGCGCCTTGTTTTCAGCGAGGTGTTGAAGGCACCTGCGGATACCACCAGTGTTGACCTTTGCTGACGTTTCAAAGCCGATAGGATCGACCGGAATGATGACATCCTCCAAAGGCCTTACGATCCTGAGCAGATCATTTGCCATCACGCAGGCATCAGGACGGCGCTTGCGCACACTAGCGAGCATTGCCATGCCGTCGACTGCACCAAAGGGATGATTGGCCACGATCACAACTGGCCCGTGCAAAGGAATGTGCTCAAGATCGCTTTCTTCGACATGTCGATTGATCCGCATGACAGAGAAGAAGCTCTCGAGGAATGCATCGACATTCTCGCGATCGCAGGCTGAGTATATGCCGTTGAGTGCCTCAAGTCGTAGGATACTCTCGACGATTCGTACGACTGGATTTGCCTCTGACAAACCGATCCTGGTCGCCAGATCACTCCGCGTCATAAGCACGGCGTCGTTCAATTGCGCACGGTCTAGTTTCACCACGTTCAATACTAAGCGTGGAACATTACGTGCACGTTTATCCAGCGTAAGCAAACCATAAACCGCACGTTCGTAGCTTGCCATGATTCAAGATCACCTTCCCTTACCATTCACAGCATCATCACCACCCCATGAACTACGTAAACCTCGGACGCACTGGCGTCAAAGTATCCAGACTCTGCCTTGGCACTATGAACTTCGGTTACTGGATCGAGGAGCAGGACTCCTATCCTGTGATGAGTCGCGCCCTGGAGCATGGGATCAACTTCTTCGATACGGCAAACGTGTACGGATGGGACAAGGGTAAGGGGCGCACCGAAGAGGTCATCGGCAACTGGCTGAGCCAGGATCCGTCACGGCGCGACAAGATCGTGCTTGCTACGAAGCTCTATGGTGCGATGGGCGATGGCGTGAATGACCGCGGATGCTCGGCCTATCACATCAAGAAGGCTTGTGAGGATTCGCTGCGTCGACTCAAGACCGATCACATCGATCTTTATCAGATGCATCATATCGACCGGTCTGCTCCATGGGAGGAAGTTTGGCAGGCCATGGAGCAACTCGTGCGCGAAGGGAAGATCCTGTACGTTGGCTCAAGCAACTTCGCAGCATGGAACATGGCCCAGGCCAACGAGATAGCCAAGAGTCGTCACTTCCTCGGTCTGGTCAGTGAACAAAGTGTCTATTCTCTGCGCAACAGGCACATCGAGCTTGAGGTCATCCCCGCTGCCAAGGCCTACGGCATGGCGATGATTCCGTGGAGTCCGCTCGGAGGGGGCTTGCTTGCGGGCATCTTCTCGAAGTCCGACACGCTGCGACGCAAGCGTCCGCAACTCATCGAGGCCGCCGAAAAGCTGCGTCCACAAGTAGAACGCTTCGAGGCTCTCTGTGCCAAACTCGGTCTGGAATGTGCTGACGTGGCCCTTGCCTGGGTGCTTCAGCGTGACGGAGTGACAAGCCCCATCATCGGCCCTCGAACGGTTGAACAACTTGATGCGAATGTTGCATCGCTTTCCATCACCCTCGATGCCGAAACGCTGGCTGAACTCGATGCAATCTGGCCCGGTCCGGGAGGCCAAGCTCCCGAGGCGTATGCGTGGTGATGACAGGTGACGGGTGACAGGTGACGGGTGACAGGTGACGGATTACGGAGGACGGATTACGGAGGACGGATTACGGAGGACGGATTACGGAGGACGGATTACGGAGGACGGATTACGGATTACGGATTACGGATTACGG
>VERF01000082.1 GCA_018882895.1 Candidatus Kapaibacterium sp. | reverse complement strand
ACGGATCTGCGCTTCGATTACAAGAACGCCCTCTTCTTCAACTTCACGGGTCGCAACGAGTGGTCAACAACGCTTCCTGAGGCGAACAACTCGTTCTTCTACCCATCTCTTTCGGTGTCGGCTGTGCTGACTGAACTCATGCCTGAGTTGAAGAGCGACGCCATCTCATTTGTGAAGCTTCGTGCGAACTATGCATCGGTCGGTAAGGATGCTCCGATCTATGGTACCAACACCGGCTTTGTCTCAGCAGGGTACGGTGATGGTTGGACCAACGGTGTGACATTCCCATTTGGCGGCCGCATCGGTTACTCACTGGCCGATAACCTTGCGGCTCCGGACCTGCGTCCGGAAAGCACGACGTCAATTGAGTTTGGCTTCGATGTGTCGATGTTCGACAATCGCCTCTCGCTGGACTTCACATTCTATGATCAGACCGGTAAGGACCAGATCTTCTCGGTGCCGATCGCTACATCGACCGGTTATAGCTCACAGCTCAAGAATGCCGGTTCGATCAGCAACAATGGTATCGAACTTGTTCTTTCCGGTACTCCCGTCATGACAGCTGACTTCCGCTGGGATGTGACGGTGAACTTCACAAAGAACAATGTTGAAGTTGTTGAGCTCGCTCCGGGCGTCGACAACATCTTCCTCGGTGGCTTTGTTGGTTCATCTGTTCGCGCTGTCAAGGGTCTCCCCTACGGATCGATCTTCGGCTTTGGCTGGAAGCGTAACGAAGCCGGGGATGTTCTGATCGATGATGACACCACGTCGGACAACTTCGGTTATCCGATCCTGGATGATAACGAAAAGGCTTTCGGTAGCTTCAATCCAGACTGGCTCATGGGTATCCGCAACACTATTTCATGGAAGGGGCTCACCCTTTCAGCACAGCTTGACATTCGTCAGGGTGGCGTAATGTGGAACGGAACGCGCGGTGCCTTGTATTTCTTCGGAACACACAAGGACACCGAAGATCGTGAAGGAACAAAGGTGTTTGAAGGAGTCAAGGCATCGAACGGCGCAGCTAACGATATTGCTGCACCATACGGTGAGTCGTGGCTGTCACTCGGCAACGGCAACGGTTTCTTCGGCAGCAACACGGAAGACTTCATTGAGGACGCCAGCTGGGTTCGTTTGCGTGAACTCACGCTTTCATATGCCCTGCCAACGAGCCTCATGGAGTCCACACCGTTCAGCGGCCTGACGGTAACATTCACGGGACGCAACCTGTGGCTGAGCACGGCATACAAGGGTGTCGATCCAGAAACAAGCCTCTTGGGCGCAAGCAGTGGTCAGGGCCTGGATTACTTCAATATGCCAAGCACCAAGAGCTACGTCCTTTCCTTCAGCCTGAAATTCTAACCCAACGTATCGATGCCACAATCAAGGAAACAAACGATTATGAAACGATATCTCATTGGGTTTTGCAGTGCGTTGCTCATCGTCCTTACGGCGTGCGACAACTGGATCGACCCAAAAATCAACGTCAACCCCAACACCCCGGAAACTGCTGCATACACAGTAGTGCTTCCGACCATCCAAGCCGGTATGGCCTACGTGATGGGTGGCGACTTTGGACGTTACACTAGCGTTCTGAATCAGCAGAACACCGGCGTTGACCGTCAGCACCTCGGTATCTACAACTATCAGTTCACCGAGAGCGACATCAACAATGCATGGAACACCATGTACACCGGTCCTCTGAATGACCTTGCCATCATGACCGAACGTGCCAAGAACGATGGAGCTCCTCACTATCAGGGTGTCTTCCAGGTACTGACCGCCTATGGCATTATCGTCATGACAGACCTCTTCGGCGATGTTCCCTACTCGGAAGCAATGAAGGGGGCTGGTGTCACCGAACCGAAGTATGACTCGCAGGAGAGCATCTACACGGCCATCAATGCATTGCTCGATGATGCCATCAAGAACCTGAACTCAGCAACCAGCAATCTCAAGCCGGGCAGCGATGACCTCATGTACGGCGGCAAGGTTGCCAGCTGGGTCAAGGCAGCCAATTCGCTCAAGGCACGGATGGCGATCCACCTCGCCGAGCGCAGTGCAGCCGCTTCAACGGCCGCTCTTGCAGCTGCTGCAGCAGGAATCTCATCGAACGCCGAAGACTTCCAATTCACGTTCGGTGCGCTCGAGACCGAAGCCAATCCTTGGTATCAGTTCACCACACAACGTGATGGCGACCTGACATTCGGGGTGAAGCTCTCGGAGATCATCACGACGCTGAAGGACCCACGCGGGCCGATCTATGCCGTGGCCGATTCAACCGGTGCAGTAAACGGTACGTCGCGCATGAACGAGTTCTATGCCGGCATCAGTTCTGCGGTTCCGATGCTGACCTTCACGGAGATGAAGTTCATCGAAGCGGAAGCCAATAACCGCCTCGGCAATAGCGCCGCTGCTCACACCGCATATGTCGCAGCCGTCACGGCTTCTCTACAGCGTTCGGGTGTTCCGGCCGCAGGCATCACGGCCTACCTGGCCCAGCCTTCGGTCGACCCCGGTGCAGACAAGCTCACGCTTGAGAACATCATGACGCAGAAGTACATTGCCATGTACACGCAGCCTGAGTCATGGTCAGACTGGCGCCGCACGGGTCATCCGTCTCTGACTCCAACAACCGGATCGAAGATCCCTCGCCGCTTCCCGTATGCTCAGGCCGAGCGTCTGTATAACACTAAGATGCCGGCCGACAAGACCATCTACGACCGCGTATGGTGGGACGTCGAGTAAGTCCAAGAGTCTCGTAAATCGAAAAGGCCGGTACGTTCATGACGTACCGGCCTTTTTCTTTCAATAAGGTTTCACCGACAACCTGATCATATCGATCAGGTCGACGGCACGCCTGTAACGGTTGTATACTTGATGACATGCTTCTTCTCCGGATGCTGACGCTGATACTCATGGTTCAGCGCAACGGCCGCCTCGTGAAAGCCAGAGAGGATAAGCTTGAGCTTGTTGGGATATTCACAAATATCTCCCACCGCATACATACCCTCGATCGAAGTCATGTAGTTTGTTGGATCGACCGTGACGGCATTTTTATCGAGCGCCAGTCCCCACTGCGCGATCGGACCAAGCTTCGGCGACAGACCGAAAAGCGGAATGAAGTGATCCACCGCCAGGTCCTCCGCCGCACCATCGTTATGAGTAATGGTCACACTCGAAAGCGCGCCCTCGCCGGCCAACGATGTTACCTGAGCATCCGTGATCATCGAGATACGTCCCTGAGCGGCAAGATCTCGTGCCTTGGAGACGCTATCAGGCGCTGCCCTGAACTGATCGCTGCGATGCACCAACGTCACGTGCGAGGCGATATCGGCCAGGACAATCGTCCAGTCCAATGCCGAGTCTCCCCCGCCGCCAATGATGACACGCTTACCGCGGTAGATCTCAGGATCCTTGATGATGTACTCGACACCCTTGTCTTCAAATGCAGCCAGCGTCTCGATTACGGGCTTGCGAGGCTCGAAGCAACCCAAGCCCCCTGCCAGAAAGACCGTCCGACCATGGATGACCGTGCCTCGCGTGGTGGTCACACGGAAGGATCCGTCATCGAGTTTGACGAGTTCCTCCGCCCTCTCACCCAGCGTGAAGGAAGGCTGGAAAGGGGCACCCTGCTTGATGAGATTGTCAACCAGGTCGCCGGCCAGAACTGACGGATAACCGGGAATGTCATAGATCGGCTTCTTCGGGTAGATCTCGGCGCACTGTCCGCCAGGAATTGGCAGGTAATCGATGAGATGACATTTCCACTTCAGCAGTCCGGCCTCAAAAACGGTAAACAGGCCACAGGGACCTGCTCCAATGACGATCACGTCAGTGTGATGAACCGCTGAAGGTGATGATTCCGACGTCATGATTTGTCTTCCTCTTGATGTTGAGATTGCGAAAATAAACGAACCCGAACGCCCGAACGCATTACCACGATCCAGGCAATGCCCCCGACGGCAAGGGCGACGCCTTGATTGGCGATCCACGAAGCCATCGCAAAAATGAAGCCTTCGTAAGCAGTAGCGCCAAAGAGAGATACCACGGCAACCTGTCCTGCCACATGATATACTCCGATGGCGCCGGGCGTCGGCGCAATGGTAACGGCTACGGCCAGGATCACCAGCAGCAGCAGTGCACCTGACAAAGAAGCCTGCGAAAGAGTTCCATATGGCATCGCAATGAGCGTAAGCCAGGTCGTAACGGTATAGAGCGCCCATATCAGAATGGTATGGAATCCGATATGCACGAGCAAACGAGGCTGCCTGACGGCATCAAGTCCCTTGCGAAGTCGATGCAGAATTCCCACCAGCGCGTCTGCCGATCGCGTATGCAGCCGTCCTAACGTCATGGAGATGATACTCTCGCCCCATCTCGTGAAGAGAACCAGCACGATCAAAGCCATCAGCACGGCAAGCAGCGTCACCAGACTCAGAAGCATCGATCGCGCATCGGCCGCAGCAAATGTCGACGGCGCGCTGCCCTGTAGACGTAGCAAGGTTGTCGTCAGCTCACTCTGACCATATGTCATCACCAACAGCAGAGCGCCGAGAAGCGATAACACGTCCAGGACGCGTTCAACCACTACGCTGCCAATCGCCGTCTCAGGGGCCAGCCCGGTGCGCTGCGCCAGGACAAGTGGACGAGCTACTTCTCCCGACCGCGGGACCAGTGCATTGGCAGCATAGCCGATCATCACCGAGTTGAAAGCTGGGCCCAGCCGGATCGCTACGCCGTTCGGGCGAAGGAGGTACTGCCATCGTATGGCACGGCTGACGTGGGCGAGCAATCCCGTAATTATTGAGGCAATGATCCAGAATGGATCGATGCTTGCCATATCGGTCATGATCCTCGAGCGATCGATTGCACCCATACCACTGAGAAGGAACATGGTCGTGAGCACCACCAGCACAAGCGGCAACAGGTACGTCACGATGACGCCTACGACCTTACGCATGACCCGTCTTTGAGGACTTTCTGCTGCGTGAAGGGGGCTTGACAGACTCGCCAACATGTTGCGCGTAGAACTGCTTCAGTGCCGCACCAGTATGCGATACGGCATGGCCTGAGACACCAAGAGGCGTTCCGGCCACAACGATGTTTCCGCCGCGCTCACCACCCTCGGGGCCAACATCGATGACCCAATCTGCAGAACTTATAACGTGCAGGTTGTGCTCAATGATCAATAGCGTATGGCCCATATCTACCAGCCTGTCAAAGGCAACAAGTAGCTTTGACACGTCATCAACATGCAGACCTGTTGTTGGCTCGTCGAAGATGAACAACCGCGCCCCTTCCGACTGGGACTCGAGGTGACCAGCGAGCTTCACGCGTTGGGCCTCTCCCCCACTGAGCTGCGTCGAGGGCTGCCCCAGCCGAACATAACCGAGTCCAACATCACTGAGTATCTTCAACTTGTTGACGATCCGAGGGTACTCAGAAAAATGATCAATGGCCTCATCAACCGTGAGATTCAACACTTCAATGATGGACTTGCCATTGTATGTGATCGTACGTGCATCTCGCTTATACCGCGTGCCCTGACACGCCTCACACGGCAATGTGATGTCCGGCAGAAACTGCATCTCGATCTCGACTGAGCCCGCCCCTTCACATGCTTCGCAGCGTCCGCCTGCCACATTGAAGGAGAAGTACCCGGCCTTCCAACCGAGCTGCTTTGCCACCTGCGTCGAGGCATAGACGTCGCGTATCAGATCAAACACCTTGATGTAGGTGGCGGGTGTCGACCGCGTCGATCGTCCGATCGGGCTTTGGTCTACCATCTCAACACCCGTGATATGCTGAAGTCCGTCGATCCTCTGGCACGAGCCTGCCTCACCGGAATACGTGCCAAAGGCACGTTGAATGCCGGCATAGATCACGTCGTGCACAAGCGAACTTTTGCCCGATCCGGATACACCGGTGACCACGCACATCGTGCCGAGAGGGATCCTGACATTGTCGCCCTTGAGATTGTTGTGAAGGGGCTTGATGATCACGATCTCCTGTCCGCTTCCGGTTCGGAAGGCCTGCTTCGGCGCAACACTTCTGACGCCCCTCAGATACTCTGCCGTAAGTGACGCTCCCTCACTGAGCATCTGGTTCAGACTGCCGCTGAACATGACGTTGCCACCGTGCTCACCGGCACGAGGACCGATATCGATGACATGATCGGCCGTGCGGATGACGTCGAGATCGTGTTCCACCACGATCACGGTGTTCCCCAGCCTCTTGAGCCGTTGCAGGATGCTCAGAAGTCGACCAGTATCACGAGGATGCAGGCCGATGCTTGGCTCATCAAGCACATACAGTGTGCCCACCAAGGCACTGCCGAGAGAAGAAGCAAGGTTGATGCGCTGTGATTCACCGCCGGAGAGTGTGTGAGAGAGCCGATCCAGCGTTAGATACTCAAGACCGATCTCGCAGAGAAGTCCAAGGCGACGCTGAATCTCTGACAGAACCTGTCCGGCAATGGCCATCTCCTGATCGCTCAGACGCAACTCGTCGAAATGTCGACGTGCCTGCTCAAGCGTCATGGCCACCACGGACGGAATGTTCAATCCACCAACAAACACTTGACGGGCCGCCGTACGAAGGCGCGAGCCATGGCATCCGGAACACGTTGTAAAGCCACGATAGCGCGAGAGCATCACGCGGTAGTGTGTCTTGTAAGACTTGTCCTCAAGCATCTGGAAGAATCCGTCAATGCCGATGTACTTGCCAAACCCGCTCCGTACAAGCGCCATTTCATCTGCGGTCAGTTGACTAATGGGCTTGTCGACCGGCACGCCGGCATTGCCGGCTTCTGCAAGCAGATACTTTTGATGAATCCCGAATGTCTCTCCACGAAACGGATGGATAGCGCCACGACGAATTGACAGCGCCCTGTCTGGGATGACAAGGTTGATATCAAGACCGACGCTTCGGCCGAAGCCCTGACACTTCGGACACGCGCCGAATGGGCTGTTGAAAGAGAAGAGTCGGGGTTCCGGTTCCACATACGTCGTGCGGCTTTGCGCACTCTCGAATCGGGACGAAAAGAATCGGTCTTGCCCTGCGGACATGTCACGCAAGACCACCCTGCCTCCCCCGGCGTTAAATGCCTGTTCGATCGAGTCCGTCAGTCGTGTGATCGTCTCATCATCGTCCTTGACAACAAACCTGTCGACCACAACGAACACCTCCGTGTGCGGCCCCGGAAGCTCGGCGACCTCGTCGAGCTCCTGCATCTGCGTCGAAGCACCAAAGAGCAGTCGTGAATAGCCCCTTGCCAGCAGACTCTCCCGCACAATGTCGAGAGTGGCGTGTTCTTTCGGCAGCTCGAACAGCAGGTACAGCCGCGCGCCCATGGCGTTCTTGAGAAGATCGTCGACCACTGATTGTGGTGTGTCCTTGCGGATCACTTCGCCGGTCTCCTTGTCGATCACCACTCCGATGCGCCCATAGAGCAGGCGCAGATAGTCATACACCTCTGTTGTCGTACCGATCGTCGAGCGCGGGTTCTTGGTGAAGGTCTGCTGCTCAATGGCAACTGCAGGGGGCAACCCGGTGATGGTGTCTACGTCCGGCTTATCCATCCGATCCAAGAACTGACGGGCGTAGGCACTCAGCGACTCAACGAAGCGGCGCTGCCCTTCGGCATAGATGGTGTCAAACGCCAGCGACGACTTGCCACTGCCAGAGGGCCCCGTGATGACGGTTAGGGCATTCCGAGGAACGTCAACGTCGACATTCTTCAGGTTATGTACCCGCGCACCCCGGACCGAAATGGTCTTGGTGCGTGCAGGGCGGTTGCCAGGGGCCTCAGATGGTGTCGATGAGTTCAATGCGAACGGCGAAATTAGGGCTTTTTCTGACCCATGCGGCACAGATCATGGCATGATACTTGCTTATGTGGACAACATCCGGTAATTTGCCGGTCTTGTTTATGTAACTGTCAGGAAATGGAGTCCAATCATGGCTCGTCGCTGTGAACTCACGGGTGTAGGTGTGATGTACGGCAACAATGTGTCGCACGCGAACAACAAGACGCGTCGGCGCTTCATGCCGAACATTCAGAAGAAGCGTGTTTGGGTACCGGAGGAAGGTCGCTGGGTAACCGTGAAGATCACGGCCAGTGCACTCAAGACGCTCGACAAGGTCGGTTATACGGCCATGCGTAAGCGCGCCGCCAAGTAACCTCGCACTTTGCTATTCCCCAAAAAGGTCGCCCATGCGGCCTTTTTTCGTTGATGTGCTGTCATAACTTGTCGTCTCCGACGTCAACGCAACAGTGAATCAAAAACGCACATACCGGCTTTGGGATGCCTGCCCTTTCAAGGGCATCTTGACCATTTTGCTTTGCAGCGCTGTGTGGTCACCGCTCGCCCAGGCGCAGCGCAGTGGGGAGCGTTCCGGGGCCGATTCGGCACGCAAGGCCAAGGAGTTCTTCATCAACGGCACCACTCTGCTTCTTCAGGGTGGAAGAGCCGCAGAAGCAATTCTTGAGTTTCAGCAAGCGCTGCGTTTCGACACAACGGCTGCCTGCCTTGCGGCCATTGCACGCAGCTACGTAGAACTCGGCAAGCTAGAACTTGCCCACGAGTACGTAACGATGGCTCTGGCACGTAATAAAGAATCGTCCGACAGTTGGGAGCTTCTTGCCGAGATTGAGGTTCAGCGCGGCAGGTACGATGAGGGCCTGCTGGCCTATGAGCAGATCCTTTCGCTGAAGCCCACTCGACGTCAGATTCAGACGCTTGCCAGGCTATATGAGCCTCGCAATGCGCGTCGCGCTATCGAGCTGTATGAGCAGCTTCTTGAGACCAAGTCCGATCTGTTTGTGCTGGAACGCCTATCGGAACTGTACCAGCGGCTGAATGACGACGT
>VERF01000081.1 GCA_018882895.1 Candidatus Kapaibacterium sp. | reverse complement strand
CCTCGTGCGTGCCGACAGTTGTGCAGCGGAGCGTCAACCGCGAAACACCGCCAAGCTATCAAGGCTCGTCGGACACACTCAACAGTGCAACGATGAACTGGCGCGAGTACTATCGCGATGCGAACCTGGTAACGCTGATCGACTCAGCTTTGGCCCGCAACCAGGAGCTGAACATCGTGATGCAGGAATTGGATATTGCTCAGAACGAAGTACTTGCGCGCTCCGGAGAGTACTTGCCTTTTGTGAACCTGAAGGCAGGGGGCGGGGTGGACAAGGCGGGCTCATTCACTCGCAATGGAGCTGTCGAAGAGGGTCTCGAGATCCGTCCGGGTGAACGATTCCCCAAGCCCCTTCCCGACGTTGGCCTGTCGGCAACCGTGCAGTGGGAAGTGGACATTTGGAATCGGTTGCGCAACGCGACGAAATCCGCCGGCCTACGGTATCTGGCCTCGACGGAAGGGGCTCGCTACGTTGTGACGAATCTCGTGTCGGAGATCGCAGGCAGCTACTACGAACTGATTGCCTTAGACAACCTGCTCGAAGCGGTCAATTCGAACATCGGTATCCTGAAGAACGCCCTGACGATCATCGAGCAGCAGAAGCTGGCCGCCCGCACGACAGAGCTTGCGGTGCGACGTTTCGAAGCCGAAGTTCTCAAGAATGAAAGTCACCGCTACGAGATCCAGCAGAGAATCACCGAAACGGAAAACCGCATCAACTTCCTTGTTGGCCGATACCCTCAGCGTGTGGAACGCACTTCGGGTGGTTTCCTGACGACTTCGTTGGATTCGGTTCGAACAGGTCTTCCCGTTCAGCTGCTCGATAACCGACCGGATGTTCGCCAATCCGAGCAGTCGCTTAAAGCCTCCGAACTGGATATCGAAGTTGCTCGTGCTCGCTTCTATCCGAACCTCTCGATTGAAGCCGGCATCGGATACCAGGCCTTTAACCCGCGCTTTCTTTTCACAACACCGGAGTCTGTGATCTATGGTCTGGCCGGTGAACTCCTGATGCCGGTGATCAACCGCCGCGCCATCATCGCCGAGTTGAATACATCCAACGCAAAACAGATCCAGGCAGCATACAACTACGAGCGCACATTGCTGACGGCCTACATTGAAGTTGCCAATCGCTTGGCCAAGGTCTCAAACCTCCAGAGCAGCTTCGTACTCAAATCACGTCAGGTTGCAGCACTCACCGAATCGGTCGATATAGCAGGCACGCTCTTCACATCTGCTCGGGCAGACTATATGGAAGTACTCCTGACGCAACGCGATGCCCTGGAAGCTCGCATGGAACTCATCGATACGAAGGTCGAACAGCTCAAAGCATCAATCGAGCTTTACCGCGCTCTGGGCGGCGGATGGAGATAATGACGAGAGACGAGAGACGAGAGACGAGAGACGAGAGACGAGAGACAAGCGACGAGAGACGAGAGACTCCTTCAACCTGAATTCCTCAATACATTTGCTCGGATACGTCAAACAGGGATTCTGTATGCGAGGGGCTCTATACGTCTTTGGTTGCCTGCTGGTGGTGTCCATTGGCACGTATGCCCAGCTGCCGACGCCGGCGCTGGTGGGATACTGGCACAACTGGAATGACGCAAATGCGCCATATCGATACATTGATTCGGTGGACGACCGATACAATGTGATCGATGTGGCCTTTGCAGTTCCGGTGTCGAACACGGACATGACAATGACGTTTGTGCCGGACAGGGGAAGCAACCAGGAGTTCATCACACGGATTCAGCGCGTTCAGCAGGCCGGAAAGAAGGTGTTGCTGAGTGTAGGGGGCGCAACAGCTTCCATTGATCTTACCACCACGCAGAACCGTGACGCGTTTGTGACGTCGATGTCGAATCTGCTCAAGACCTTCGGCTTTGATGGCATGGACGTCGACATCGAACATGGCGCATCCATTCTCGTCAACGGCGGAACAATCGCCAGTCCGCAAGCCGCCGCACAAAAGCACCTGATCGAAGCGATCAAGTCGATCATGGCGCAGTATCGAACCGACTTGGGAAGGAAGATGCTCCTGACCTTTGCTCCGGAAACCGCCTACGTCCAGGGCGGCCAGTCTGGCTTCGGCAACATCTGGGGTGGCTACTTGCCGATAATCGATGCTCTGCGAGATTCGCTGGACCTGATCCATGTTCAGCTCTACAACAGCGGAACGATGTATGGGGTCGACAAGAACATCTACGCTCAGGGCACGGCCGACTTTATCGTCGCAATGACCGAGGCCGTGATCAAGGGCTTCAACACACAAGGTGGAAACTTCGCGGGCGTTGCAGCATCGAAGGTGGCCGTTGGATTGCCCGCAAGTGTAAATGCGGCTGGAGGCGGGTACGTTGATTCAACCACTATCAACCGTGCCGTGAATTACCTGCTCGGTAAAGGCACAAAGCCGGGAACATACACACTTGCTCAGGCAGGGGGCTATCCCGACCTGCGCGGGATGATGACGTGGTCGATCAACTGGGATGCAACGGTTCTTAACCGCGGCACCTATGACTACGCTGACGTCTATCACGCACTGTTTGGAACGCCACCTCTGGCCGTACCGGACAAGGTCACGCTGTTATCTCCAACCAGCAATGAGCAGCTTCGTACTAACGACGTTGTGCTTCGCTGGGTAAGATCAAAGCCGAGCGTGACGTCCTATCATGTGGAAGTAACCGTCAACCTCGTAACCGTGCATCGTGACACGGCGTATACCGACACAACGCTGACCCTTCGCAATCTGCAACCGGGAAGCACGGCTACGTGGCGCGTCCGCGCCAAAAACGCAAGTGGGTGGGGCCCATGGAGCGATCAGTGGAGCTTTCGTACCGTTCCATTTCCAGCCAAGGTCCAACAGCTGGCCCCAACAAACAATGAGCAGCTGACAAGCAATACCGCCTCCTTCCGTTGGCGGAAGAGTCAGCCCGATGTGTCGCAGTATCGACTTGTCATCACAACACCGATAGGCCTTGCCATCATCGATACGATTGTTGCAGACACGACGTTTACGATTGAGCTTCCGCAGGCACGGATCTACATGTGGCGCGTGGTTGCGCGGAACATTTCGGGATGGGGCGAGTGGAGTCCGATGTGGACGTTCATGACGGTGCCGTATCCAGATCAGGTGCAGTTGGTCACACCTGCTGACTCAGCGTTGATCTCGGTCGATAGTGCTGCTCTCACGTGGAACAAGTCCATGCCGATTGTTGATCGATACCACCTCGAAGTGACCACAAATGGCTCTGTAACACTGAGCGATACACTTGTGAAGGACACCTCATCGGTTGTGAAGAGTCTGGTGGGACGTTCAACGATCCGCTGGCGCGTGCGCGCTCGCAATCTTTCCGGCTGGGGTCCATGGAGCAGAACACGTCAGTTACGCTATCTACCGCTACCAGCCAAGGTGCGCCTTGTGACGCCGGCAGATAGTGCAATGCTCGATAGCGGCGCGATTGATCTATCGTGGACATCGCCTGAGACAGATGTGACAGCCTATCGCATAGAGGTTTATCGAGACATGGACCTCGTCTTCTCCGACTCTACATTGACCCTCCGTCAGGTCTCACCGGGTACGGTTCCCTTCAACACTTGGCACCGCTGGCGCGTGACGGCGAAGAATCTTTCGGGATGGGGCCAGTGGAGCGAGTGGCGAGCGTTTATGATCCATCAGGACACCACGACGTCGGCTGACGAAACAGAGTTTCATGAACGACCGATCATCTATCCAAATCCGGCAACCAATTGGATCTCTGTACGCTTCGGTCACGAAGGCTCTGGCGACATGCAGATCTTTGACCTGCACGGCAACCTGGTTCAACGCATCAGTGGGCTGGCTGGTAAGCCCCTTGTCACCATCGACATCGCAGATCTTCCTGCAGGGGTCTACCTCTTACAACGGGGCAGTACAACGTGCCGCTTGATCAAGCAGTGATCATCTATTCATCTCGGCAAAACGCCGCACTATCTCTGCTGCAAAGGAACGTCGAGCTCGTTCGTTGAACTCGTTGGCGTATCGCTCGGCATGTTCAAGATTGCCCATGTAGTAGCGCGACACAAGAGGAAGGCCAACGAGTCCGAGAGCTACCCAGCGGCTCTGTTCGATCTGCGAGTACATGTTGAAGATCATCGCACCATTGAGAGCCATGGAGTTGAGCCCATCAAGGTACTCGCCGCAGTAGATCTGTCCGAGCCCCGGAATGATGGCCGACATGATAATCGCAGCTGTCGGACTGCGATGGGGGATCGACGAGGTATCTGAGATGATCGCGATCAGCTGCTCCGTCTGCGCGACAGCTTCAGGTCTGCCCCCTGCCCACTGGCGAAGGTATCCGGGCGCTTCGTTCCACTGATGTGAAAGCAGACATGCCACGCCTGCGATGGCATGGGCGCGCATCATCAGCAGGCTGTCGCCGGGGGGCGACGCAAGAAGTCGCATCATGACCAGTTGCGACTGAAGGGGCTGGTCGAACACAAGGTGCGTCAGTGCCAGCTCGATGCGTACTCGAGCTCGATCAATCGGTGAACGGGACTTTTCTATGGCCGTGGAGAAGGCGCGCAGCGCCGGCTGCAGAAGGCCTGCATCGCGACATGCAATACCGAGCTTAGTGTATACAGAGGAAAGACTCTCATCGTCCGGATGCAGATATGCGTGACGGTAGTACTCGGTGATCGCCGCGTCGAGGTTTCCTTCTCGTACATACCGATCTGCAATGTCGACATATGCCGATTGCGACCATGCGGCTTGCGAAAGACAAGCGAGCAGGAGGGGAACGACGAGCACGAAGCGAATCATCATGGTGCTCCTGCGATGGCAAATCCTGTTCTCAGGCGCAGCTGGAGCTGTCGTGTGGCCTCATCGCGTACGATGGATGCCGAGAGAGCCGATCCGTAGATGTTGCCGAGGTAAAGGCCGCCGGCCAGCGAACCGAAGATCCAGCCGCGTACGGATGATGATCCGTCGCTGGCGAAGCCGTCATAGGCAGCATATCCGAAACCGGCGATCGTAAGAAACGACAATACACCATCAAGGGTGTGGCCGGTGTAAACCTTGCCTGCGCCCGGAAGGATACCGCTGAGTAATCCGGCGATGAAGGGGCTCTTCTGGGGGAGTGCCGCTGACTCATCGATCACGACCTTTAGTCCGGCTACGGCAGCCTTCTGTTCACCACTCCGAGCGGCGATCTCCGCAAGCGACAGGTCTGCCCTGGCGTCATCCCAGCGCCGCTGCTCAGCCTTGCAGAGTGCTGCGAGCAGTGGTGCTTTGTAATTCACCGTCGATGTGTCTGATGAACGCACCTCTGCGATGAGGACCGAGAGTTGCTCCGACGCTTCGTCGAAGCGCTGTTGCCGATAGAGTGCGTGTGAAAGCAGATACTGCAGTTGCGGGCGAAGAGAAAGCCCCGGTTGGGTGAGCTGCTCACGAGCGGCGCGTTCAGCCAGGCCATGGGCATCGGCACGAATGTAGAGAGATCCTATGCGCAACGTCAGTGAGTCGGTGTTGGAAAGCCCCCTGGCCAGAAGACGTTCCAGTTCGGTTGCTGCGCGACGATACTCGCCAAGACCCTCGAGGTAGGAGGCAAAGCCAAGTATTCGGTCATCCGACATCGCATCACTCTGCTGCGACGATGCGGGTACCGCGGCACATGCCATGAGCACAGCGATAAGTGCCGCGGAAAAGGGGCGAAGGATTGCGCTCATTTGTGCGAATGCAGGTAAGCGTCGTAGGCAGACACCGGATCGATGAGTTTGCCGGTGATCGTGTTGCGCTCATGCGGACTATCCGTCAGTCCGTTGCAGCGCGTCAGACGGTCTGCCGTCAGCAGGAATCCAGTCACAACCCCGAAACGCTGCATTGAGAGCATGCCGAACCGCGAGCAGGACGGTTCATAGGCGCACACGTCGGTGTCTTGCGATGATATGAGCAGCTGATATGCCCGAACCACGCCGGAGAGCAATAGTCGGAGCTCCGAGGTATCGTCAGCCCTAAAGAAGTTGGCAGCCCGCGGACGTGATGCTGCCACAACCTCGTCCTGTCGGTTGGCTATACGTTGAAAGATCGCCCCATCCTGAGCATTCAGCTGCGTCACGACGCACGCCGTTAGCAGGAAGATGATGAGCCTCTTTACCACTTCGATCTCCTCGGCACCACGTCAGCCGGGATCTTGAACTCGTTCAGGTTGGCCGGCAGCGAGGTGATCGTGGTCGGACCGGAAAACGACAGATTTTCCTTTGTCCAGCCCTTCGGTGTTTGCCATCCACCATAGATCTCAAGGGGCACGCGACCCTGCGAGATGCCCACATAGGACTTGTAGAGCGTCCGTGTTGACAGTTTCGCCTTTGGTGCGTAGGATTCGGTCTTCACGATATCGCCCTTGACCTCGGTCAGCACGATCTTCTCCACCTGGCCGCGTCCGGCAGGGGGCGGGCGCCACGACGAGATGACGGAATCTCCGCTACGCTGTACCGACTCTACCGTGAAACCGATCTCAGGAAGTCCGAAGCTCTCTCTCGTCGAACTAAGAAAGGCACTGGCAAACGGAAGAGTTAACGGATTATCGGACTGAAAAACGAAGGCCTTGCGTTCCTTGGGATAGTACACCTGCATCTCCTTGCCCGTCATCGTGATCAGCTGGTTTACCGGCGAGGTGATCTCAATGTGCACAGCCCCTTGCTGAGAGTAATAGATATTACCCTGAACGATTTCGGGTGGCGACGAGGGTGGATAGAGGCTGCGAGTGAAATTCACGCGCAGATACTCTGAACCGGGCGCGGCGTAAAGCGTTGCGGCGACAAACAGAAGAAGTGCTGATCGAATCATGAGGCGATAAGACGAAGGACGGTAACGATACCCTGCAAACATACGCGAAGTGACGGGCCGCTTAAGGTAGAGTTCACGATGGGCGTCCGCTAAAACGACACAAGCAGGGCGTTGGCCCTGCTTGTGAATAATTCGAAGAGTAGGAGTATTCGTAAACGCTAGGTCTCGAACACTGAGATGTTTACATGCTGGAGGACACTACTCCAACGACCGCCACAATGTAGAGTACGTAAACTGCAACCGATGCACCGCAACCGATCCAAGCCCACTTGGTCTGAATCGACGATGCTTCATCCTGGTAGCAATCTGTGTACTTGGCAACATACATGGCGTCCTTGCCAACGATCGAGGTCATCGGTGGATCTGGCTTGATGACATATGCACCCAGAACGCCCAAGCCGTTAAGCAGACACCCAGCGCCAAACCACAGAACGCTGCTGGTCTTTGAGCTTGCTGCCTGGCGGGCATCTTCGCACGTTTCGGCGGAGTATGCCTTGGGGGCCGTTGTAACGAACATGAGGGAGGCCAGAGCCAACACCGTCACGAATCGCATAATGGAACTTTCCCGAAAGAACTTCATACCTCTAACCCTCATATGTGAATGGTTTTTTCCCCTGACCCTGATGAGGAGGCAAGATTAGAAACTTAGGGGTCAATTACAACTTCGTAGTTTCTGGCGATATAGCTTCTAAATGCCGAAAATATCCAGAGTCCTCAGGGAGGCGGTTGATGAGATGTCTACTTTGTGTCCTTGCCCTTGCGTTGTTGCTTCAGGGCTGCGCGACCGTTTTCAAGGGAAGTAATGAGTTGCTCACAATCCAGAGCGACCCTCCAGGTGCCCGCGTGATCATTAACGGTCTTGAAGTTGGAACATCTCCGGCAGCTGCTTTGGTGAACGGAACGAAGAACCAGACTATTCTTCTTGTGAAGGACGGATATGAGAGCCGAACCGTATTCGTAACTAGCTCTATCGGGGCCGGCTGGGTGATAGCTGACGTGATTTTTGGTTTCTGGCCGCTAGTGATCGATGCGGCAACGGGAAACTGGAAGTCTCTCGACGAATCAGCCGTTTTCACGGTTCTCGAGAAGAAGTAGTAGACGAGAGCAGACGGAGTGCTTGCTCTAGCTTGACCTGCTGATGAATGACCTCATGCTCACGCTGCCCAAGTCAATTGTCTCGTTAAAGAACGAGATCTCCTCATCCTTGTCGACCAATGCCAAAGAGTAGAGCATGGGAAGGTAGTGTTCCGGAGTTGGCACTGACAGGCGCGCGGCCGATCCGAGGGAAGCGTAGTCGGTAAGCGCTGCGAAGTCACGCTGTTCAATGAGCTTCTTTGAGGTGGCATCGAACTCCTGGGCCCAGTCCAGAGAGCCCCCTCTCCACTGCACCTTTCCAAGGTTGTGCACGATGTTGCCACTTCCGATGATGACCACTCCCTGTGTGCGCAGGAACGACAGCTGGCGGGCAAGCTCCACATGTTGAAGGGGGCTCTTGTTAACGTCGAGACTCAGCTGGAGAACCGGGATGTCAGCCATAGGGAACATGCGGACAAGCACACTCCACGCCCCGTGGTCGAGTCCCCACTCGTGATCATGCGTGATGGCTTGGTATGTTGTTTCAACGATTGTGTTGGCCAACTGCGGACTTCCGGGTGCGGGATACTGGATCTTGAAGAGCTCGTCTGGAAATCCGCCGAAGTCGTGAATCGTTTTCGGCTTTGGCATGGAGGTGACGTGGCTACCGCGCGTTTCCCAGTGGGCGCTGACGCACAGAATCGCCCGTGGACGTATTCCAGAGCCGATGCGCGCCCATTCCCGTGAAAATGAGTTGTCGGTGATGGCATTCATGGGGTTTCCATGCCCGACAAACAACACCGGCATTCGTGGCGTCGTCATGCCAAGAACCTGAGCCAGTGATGAAAGGGGCTGCTTGGCCCCCAATGCGACAGAAGCTGGTAGCATAGCGAGAACTTGCCGACGGTTCATAGGTTGCGCTTATGTGTGTTGCGACACATAATATACGCAGGTCTGTTGGCTTCTACTCTAAGCG
>VERF01000080.1 GCA_018882895.1 Candidatus Kapaibacterium sp. | reverse complement strand
CACCAACACCAGTCCTCCGCTGTTGTCGGTTAAAGGCTGATCTCTGAACAAAATATAGAGTGGCTTACCCGTTCCCCTGACAACGTATTTATAGTAGTGTGTGTTGCATTCGATAGATGACTCTATTGGCTGCAGTGTTTCCTGGTTTTGTTCGGTTTTGTCAAGATCAAAACCCATGTACAATCCGCCACTAGGGCCTCGCACATTGCATGGCTCGAAATACTCCCATTCACAGTCAGCTTTTGAATAGCCTCCATTTGGAGACCATGTTCCGTAACCACTAATCTGATAGATGGCCCCATCTTTTAGCATAACTGAATCTGTCGACTCTTCTCTTGCATCGATTGATATTGTCTCGACTGACAGCAGTTGTCTGCAATCATAGCTCGACTGCTGAAGTCCCCTATGCACCCTTGATATCTCTTCACTTGACAACGGCCTGTTCCAGAAGGCGAAGTCGTCAATGTTCCCGTTAAAACCTCCCATGACCTTACCGTCAGGTCCATCTTTGGCTCCACCTATGATGAATGCGGTCTGATTAGAATAGTCTAGTGCTGCAGTGCGCTCATCTACAAGTTTGCCTTCAAAGTAGAGTTTCATTGTCGTGCCGTCATATGTAACGGCGGCAGTGTACCACTTGTCAAGCCAGGTTGTTCGATACGGCGTTGATGCAAAGTAGGGCCGGCTCGGCGTCCATTGTCCGGCGTTCAGAACACTATTGTCAAGTTGATTGAGTACCAGCGAATATGCGGCGCCCCACTTCCAGCTCGGTGGACAGAATGCAAGAAGGGCTTGATGATAGTAATTGAATCCACCCGTATTCAGGGGACGAAACTCATCAACCTTGAACCGCACCGCGTATGTATAAGTATTTGTGCGAAAAGTTGACGGATCCTCTGCCTCAAGGTACACTGCCTCCCTTGGTTGCCCATCGAATCGCGCCGATACCACTTCTCGCCCATTGATGGTCTGTGTTTCGAAAACGACGCCGTTGTTCTTAAATCGGTGTTTACCCGCAATCCGATTTTCGAATGTGCCGTTGAAGTCGTGATAAGCAACGAGACCGGTCCGAGGCACAATCTTCGGGAGCTGGGCAGACGCCGCAATTGAAAGGAACATGCCTAAGGCCAAGCCTGTCACTAAGATTCTCGTCACTGAATTGTCTCCCTTAAGTCCTTGGTGTGCGAAAGCGCTATTCGCAAGGATATCAACGGTACGTTTCTTAAGGGGTATGGAGAAACGGGGTAGATGCGTTGTCAGGTCGCACCCATAGTCTGAGAGTCAGATTCGAATAAGTTTTAAAAGACATAACCAATTACTAATCTGCAAACAGCGATTCGTAAAGAATCCCCGCTTTCGCGTGTACAACAGCCATGAACTCCTGTCGCCAGTCACCTGCCTTACCGCCACTGGCGGAGGAACTCAAGGCGCTCTTGGAGCTGGGCCACGGGGACGAGGAGTTTATCCTTGCCGAGGATGCCTTCTTCTTGTGAACCGAAGACCAGTTCGTAGTCTTTGCTCATCACGATCGCTTCTTCCGGGCATACTTCTTCGCAGAAGCCGCAGTAGATGCATCGGAGCATGTTGATCTCGAATTTCTCCGGGTAGCGTTCCTTCTCAGCAGTGGTCTCGCCGGCGCGCACCTCGATGGCAAGGGCCGGGCATACACGTGAACACAAGCCACAGGCCACGCAGCGCTCTCCATCGTCCTCCTGTACCAATACCGGACGTCCGCGGTATGACCCTTCCGGAATCCAGCGCTCCTCGGGATACTGACGCGTAAACTTCGGCTTGAACATCTGCTTCAGCGTCAATCCAAGCCCCTTGGCAATCTCCGGAAGGTAGATACGCTCCCAGAAATTCAGACGCTGCGATTCGGTGTTTGTCGTGACGTTGGCCATTGTCAGGTTGCAGGTTTTAGGTTTTGGGTTTTAGGTTTTGGGTTGTAGGTGGTAGGTGGCAGGGTACAGATTCACAGGTCTTGTGTCATTGGAAAAAGTAAATGACAAGACCTGTAACCACCACATTCACAAGCGAAAGCGGAAGAAGAATCTTCCAGCCGAGGTTCATGAGCTGATCGTAACGGAAGCGTGGCAATGACCAGCGCACCCAGATGAACACGAACACCAGCAGGAAGGCCTTGCTAAGGAATACGACGTGTCCGAGCAGGACCATTGGAATGGAGCCTGGCTCCAGGCCCAGTATAGCTGCATCATCAAGGAATGGAATCGCATCCCACCCGCCAAGATACATCGCCGCCATGATCGCGCTCGAGGCAAGCATATTGGCATACTCGGCAAGGTAGAGGAGACCGAACTTCATACCGGAGTACTCTGTATGGTATCCACCCACCAACTCAGGCTCGGCCTCCGGCAGGTCGAAGGGGGCTCGGTTTGTCTCTGCCAGCGCCGTGATGAGGAACAGGATGAATCCCACCGGCTGATAGAACACGTTCCAGGCGCCAGTGGTCTGCTTATCGATCATCTCGACGATGTTCAGTGTGCCGGCGATCAGAACCACACCGATGATGGCAAGCCCCATCGAAAGCTCGTAAGAGATCATCTGAGCCGCCGAACGCAGACCACCAAGGAGCGAATACTTGTTATTCGAACTCCATCCGGCAAGTGCTACACCGTAAACCCCTACCGACGTCATGGCCAGAACGGCCAGAATGCCGATGTCCATGTTAGGGGCCATCGCCAGGCTGTACGCTACACCGTCAACGACGTAGGCAGGCGAGAATGGAATGATCGCGTAAACCGTTATGGCAACTCCGATGGAGATCACAGGAGCCAGAGCGTGGAACCGATAATCGGCCGCGGCCGGCACAACGTCCTCCTTGAGGTACAACTTGAACACGTCGGCAAAGGATTGGAACAATCCCCATGGACCGACGCGATTTGGGCCGACGCGATTCTGGATCCAGGCAGCGATCTTCCGCTCGGCAAGCACCATGTAGGCGGCTGCCACGAGCATGAGGTTGACCAGGATGCCGGCCTGAATGAGCGCGATCAGCAGATGTGTTGGAATGGCCATAGTCTTACTGTGGTTTCAGCACATGTGATTCGTAAACAACTCCCTTGGGCTCCGGTTCCGTGCCCTTGCCCAACACCAGACCCTGATGGGCGTCCAAGCCCTCATACGACATTCCCTTGAACGGCGCTACGTGAACTGCGATGTCGGCAAAGACGGCCGACGGGCTATCGAAAGTCCATTTTGCACCAAGGGCTTCGGCGATTTGGCTGATGATGCGCCAGGCCGGACGGCAATCGCGGCGCTCCCCGTTCGACCAGCGGTCATTTGGCGCACCGAACTTATCCCACCGACTCATTCGCATGCCCATTGAGCGCATGTTCTCTTTGGTTACGACGGCCGCCTTGAAGCGCTGTACGCGATGCGTGGTGTTGGTGAACGTACCATCGGTCTCGGCCCACGTCGAGCGCGGAAGGATCACGGTGGCAAGCTTGGTTGTGGCTGTGTTGTGTGAGCCGATCACAATGATGTTGTCGACCCCGGCAAGTGCCTGTGCCAGTTCCGTCGATACTCCTGCAGGATCGTCACCAAGGACGATCACCGTCTTGATGCTGCCATGGCCCGCACGTCCGCCCAGCGCCTCGACGCTGTGGCCGTCGCCCTTCGGGGCGATGCCCACGGAGTGCGCACCTATGGCGTTCGGAGAACGGTCGTTCAGACGCAGGATATCATCACCAAAGGAGTGGTCGTTGTGCTTGATGAAGTCAACGTTACCCGTGCCAAGAACCTCGTGGGCCAGCTTGGCAAGGAGGAAGTTGTCTTCGTTTGAAGCTTTGGCCGATCCGAAGACGAAGATCTGATTGCCCTTCAGCCCCTTGAGAGCAGAGGCAGCAGCTTCGATGGCATCCGTCCACGAAACGTCTACGAGCGAACCATTGCGGCGCACCTGCGGCGCACCCAAACGGTTTTCATTGACCATATCGGGCACGGAAAGACGGCCCGTGTCACACATCCAATAGGTGTTGACGTGCATGTTGGTACGGGGCTCTGCACGAAGAACTTCGTTGTTCATCACGCCGATGCTGATGTTGCATCCACGCGCGCAGCCAGGACAGACGCTGTCGGTGAACGACATTTCCCAGACGCGAGCCTTGAATCGAAAGTCGATGCTGGTCAATGCGCCAACCGGACAAATGTCGATGACGTTCATCGAGTATTCGCTGTCGAACGTTGTACCCGGGAACGTGCGGATGGTGACCTTGTCTCCGCGCTGCACAAAGGACAGCACCGGCTGCTTGGCCACCTCGTCGGCGAAACGGATACAGCGCGAGCAGGAGATGCAACGCTCACCGTCGAACATCACATTCGGACCAAGCTCAACGCGCTTCTCCTTGTGCGTCTTCTCCTCATCGAAACGGCTCTTGCCCTTCGAATGATTGAATGCGTACTCCTGCAGCTTACACTGACCTGCTTCGTCGCAGATCGGGCAATCCAGAGGGTGGTTGATGAGCAGGAACTCCATCACGGCGTTCTGGGCCGACTCGGTCTTGGGGCTCGTCGTGTCGACGATCATGCCGTCAGACACTGGCGTAGCGCAAGCGATCTGCATCTTCGGGAACCAGTTCACTACCGGTGCGCCGTCGTCGCCATACATCAGCGAACCGTCGGTGTCCTTCTTGTGGGCACCTACGTTCACCAGACACATACGGCAGTTGCCGGCCACCGACAACGCCGGGTGCCAGCAGAAATGCGGAATGGTCTTTCCGCTTTCGAGGGCAGCTTCGATGATCGTCTGCCCGGCCCTTGCCTCGATTACCTGTCCATCAATGATGATCTGGGGCATGTCTGTCCTTGCTCGAATTCATTCGACACACGGATGTCCGTGAATGCGGCAAACATACGAGAAATCGCGATTAGCTTCCCTATCTTGATGCACGCAAAACGTCCATGATTTCCCCATCAATGTCACGCATCACCATCGGTCTGTTTCTGACTGTGCTTGCTACCGCAGTTGCATTGCAGGCTCAGGCACAACGAACGTTCGTCTCGGCCGGAGTGAGTTATCTACGTCCTTCAGGTGCCTTGGCCGACTCGGTCGGACTGAACTCGGGCGTGCAGTTCGACGTGCGCTACATCTGGTCGCCCACTCGGCACTGGCAATTCGGTATCGGCGGATCGTGGACGTCTGCTGCACTGGGAATGACCTCGCAAGGAGATCGATCCTCAACATCCCTGTCCATCACCCAGATCACACTCACCTCAGCATGGCGTCCGCTAAAGCATGGATGGTCGCCCTTCATCGGTCTTGAAGGGGGCTTTGGTTACCTGATACCGCCAGACTCGCTTACTGCACTTCCTGCGTTCGAGTCCACGCTCCGTGCGACGGCAGCTGCGATCGCCGGAATCTCCGTTCCGCTTTCGGAACGGGTCGACATCGCTGCGTCGGCTCGATTCAGCTATCTGCCGGCTTCTGTTCCTCTTGATCTGAGGTCCCTGACGCTTGGTCTGGTGTATCGCATTCGGTGAGTGACGATTGCTCGGTGATGGTGTGCGCCTTGGCATGGATGCCCGGCTCGAGATCGGCCTCGATCTCACGCCATATCGCCTGACATGGGAAGCGGTTTTCGTACATGGCCCGACCGATCACCACAGAGTCGACGTTCCCCGGCACATCGTGCTGCATCTGCCACAGCTGCTCAGGAGAGGCAATGCCCCCTGCCATGGTCATGCGCACCGGCGCAATGGCGGCAACGCGCTTGATGGTCGAGATATCCTCACCCGTAAGATTTCCTTCCCAGTCGACCTCGGTGTAGAGAACGCGCTTTCCACCCAGGCTGGCCACGCGGCGGATGAAGTCTTCGTCGCTGACCGTGCCCGCCCCCTGACCAAGGTCGATCTGACCATCCTGGGCGCGCACGCCAAAGATCACCCGGCTTGGTCCGTACTGCTCAAGTAGCTGTCGCACGCCCTCTGAATCGGTCCACACAACAATGTTCAGGGCTACTCGGTAGACTCCCTGCTCGAGAAGCCGACGATACGCATCAACGGTATCACGACGCGTGACGTACTGCACCGGCACATCGATGGACTTCTGCATCTGCACCACCGTGCGGTCGTTGACCTCCGATGAACGCCCCTTCCATGAATCGAGATCCGTCACATGTAAGCACTTTGCGTTCTCACGTCGCCACAGCTGAGCCAACTCCACGGGATTCTCGCTGATCTGCGAGTACAGCGCCTCCGTGCCCGGCACACCGCGTATGCAACGCAATGCGTGGCCCCGTGTAAGGTCAATTGCCGGAATGATCAGAAGCATGACGCGAAACTACGGCGCACCTGATGATCTTCGTCCTCCGTAATCCGTCCTCCGTAATCCGTCCTCCGTAATCCGTCCTCCGTAATCCGTCCTCCGTAATCCGTCCTCCGTAATCCGTCCTCCGTCATCCGTCATCCGTTCTCTAGCTTCTCAGTCTCGGATCCGTGGCATCGCGCAGGGCATCGCCAATGAGGTTGAAGGCGCTAACGGTAACGAAGATCATCAGACCCGGAAATATCGCCAGCCACCACGAGGCGGTGCTGGAGCGGGCAGCCTGCAGCACGCTGCCCCAGGTGACCACTGTGGGTGGGACGCCGAAGCCGAGGAACGACAGAGCACTCTCGAAGAGGATGGCGCTGACGATGCCGAATGCTGCATAGATCAGCACGGGAGCGATGGCGTTGGGGATGACGTGTCGGAAAATCACGCGAGGCGTTGAGTAACCAAGTGCGGTGGCTGCCGAGATGTAATCGAGATTGCGCACGCGCAGAACTTCCCCGCGCATGAAGCGCGCAATAGACGTCCATCCGGTGAGTCCGATAAGCCCCATGATCAGCCATAGAGAGCCTTGTTCAACAAGCGCAACGATCGTTATGATCAGAAAGAAGCGCGGGAAGGTGATGACGATCTCGATCAGGCGTGAGATCACGATATCCACCACGCCGCCGAAGAATCCCGCGATCGCACCCAGGATGATGCCGATCGTAAGGGCGATAGACATGGCGATGAATCCGATGCTCAGGGCATAGCGCGAGCCGTGGATGATGCCCGCCAGCACGTCGCGACCAAGTCCGTCGGTTCCCAGGAGGTGCTTTGATGAGGGGGCTCTGTCCTTCAGCGTCACGAGTGTCTTGTCGGTACTGTTCGGCGCGTAAGGCACCGGAGGCCACACGGCCCAGTCGTAAGGGAGCGTCTTCCAGTCGGCCGTGGCGAAGTCAGCGCCCCACGTGGTGATGCCGAGCGTTACGCCGTATTCGACAAAGACCGGGAAGCGGACTTCGTTCTTGATGGAGCAGACGATCGGTTTGTCATTTGCGATCACATCAGCTAAGATGGCCACGACGGCGATCACGCCGACCACCCACAGGCTGATGATGCCAAAGGTGCTCTTGCGGAACTGACGCTTTACGAAGGCGCCGTAGCTCTCGCCACCGTCATCTTTGCCGGCGGTTTGAACTTTTTGGACGGTCTGGCCGGAATCGCGGACTGAGCTCATGAGGACTTCCTTCCGTACGAAATGCGCGGGTCGACCAGAGCATACAACGCGTCAGCCACCAGCATGCCAACAAGCGTCAGCACGGCCGAGATAGTGAAGACAGCCATGATCATCGGATAGTCGCGCGAGATCAGCGCACGGAACGACAGCTCGCCCATGCCCGGGATGGAGAAGATCGACTCAATGATCACCGAGCCCCCTATCAGATTGGGAATGAGGGCGGCCACTAGCGTGATCAGCGGAATAAGTGCGTTGCGCAAAGCATGCTTGTAGATCACCGTGCGCTCACTGAGCCCCTTTGCCCGAGCCGTGCGGATATAATCCTGCCTGATGACCTCAAGCATCGACGAACGCATCTGACGGGAGATGAAGGCGAAGTCCGCATACGTATACACCAGCAACGGCAGCGCAAGGTGCCATGCATAGTCGAGCAGCTTCTTCCCTACCGACCAGTTCATGCTGAAGCCCGGCGAGCGCAAGCCGCTTGACGGGAAGATCGAGATGAACTCGGGGTTTGCCAGAAAGGTAAGCGCCAGCGTACCGATCCAGAAGACCGGCAGCGAGTACATGGCAAACAAGACAAAGGTCGACACGCGGTCTGCCGTCGTACCCGGGTGTGTTGAACTGTATATGCCAAGGGGCACGGCAATCGTGTAGGCGATGATGATCGCCAACAGGTTCATGATCAGCGTAACCGGGACGCGTTCGACCATCTTGTCGAATACCGGACGGTTGTCGATGAACGACGTGCCGAAGTCGGGACGTCCGGTGAACTCTGCGGCCGACCAGTTGGTGCCGGCCTCGGTGAACACCGAGTCCATCTTGAAACTCAGCAGTCCACCGGTCCAGATCACATACTGTTGCCAGATCGGCTTATCAAGATGCCATTGCTTCCGGATCAGCTCAATGGTCTTTTCATTCAGCGTGCTGCGTCCACCCAGACTACCGTCTGACCCTTGGCCCACCTTGGCCGCCGCCGGGTCTCCCGGAGCCAGGCGGCTGACGGCAAACGAGATCACCGTGATGATGATCAGCGTGGGGATGAACAGCGCCACGCGTTTGACAAAGTATCTCCACATAGACCGCGAAGATACTGCGTGGAGCAGTGCGGCGGGACGCTGGCGCGGGAAGCCGCTGCGCGGCGGGAAGTCTGCGACGGGAAGCCGCTGCGCGGCGGGAAGCTGGCGCGGGAAGCCGCTTCGCGGCGGGAAGCTTGCGCGGGAAGCCGCTGCGCGGCGGGAAGTCTGCGGCGGGAAGCCGCTGCGCGGCGGGACGCTGGCGCGGGAAGCCGCTGCGCGGCGGGACGCTGGCGCGGGAAGCCGCTGCGCGGCGGGAAGTCTGCGACGGGAAGCCGCTGCGCGGCGGGAAGTCTGCGACGGGATGTCTTTTCCTGAAATAGGTTGACAGATTCTGGGAGCATTTTGATGTCAACATTTCAGAAACGCCATCTGCGTGCATTTACAGATGAGGAGCGTTATGCGATCGTCCAAGAGTATCTTCAGGGC
>VERF01000079.1 GCA_018882895.1 Candidatus Kapaibacterium sp. | reverse complement strand
TCCGCCGCAAATCCGCCACCGTGCGCATAGGTGACAGCGTGCGCAAGGGTCAACGCATGGCATTTATCGGGTCCAGCGGAACAAGCGAGGATCCGCACCTTCACTTCGAGGTGTGGCTCAACATCGACCCGTTCACCGGAAGCTGCTCTTCGAGATCCGTTCGCTGGGACGACCAACCCGACTACACAAGCACGTATGAGCTGCTCGATGCAGATGTGACGACTTGGCCCCCTTTACTGGACACGTTGCGCGAACGACCACCGAGCGCAAGTTCCATAGCCAAGGGAGACACTTCGATTACCTTCTGGGCCCTGCAGCGACATGTCAAACCAACGGATCGCCTTGGCGTCACGTGGCTTACCCCCGACAACGAAGTATGGTTTCGGTACGAGGCCGACGCCGGCATGGAATCAACCTACTTCTATTGGTGGTCGTGGATACAACGTCCTGCCATTGCTGGGCTGTGGAAGGTGGAGTATCGCATGAACGACACCATCGTGACAACGAGAACGTTTCGGGTACTTCAGACTGTATCAGTTGATTCTAATGGGGGCACGCCTGCGATCGAGATCCGCCGGTTTGGCGACGTGCTTCGATGCACGATGCCCGAAGATGGCATCATACGGGTATATGATGGGCAGGGACGCATGGTGTTGAACCACGACGTAAGAACCGGAACTAACGCAATCATCGCCGAGCTGCCGCCTGTGGCTCTGATCGAGGTTGTCTCACGCTACGGCGTCATCCTTGCGCGCACCATCGCTGGTGCAGCGTCAGTCAGCGAACTTGAACTGATGCGGAAGTGACGTGCAACAACACTGGCTGCATCACCGGCCATGTGATGATCCGGCATTCGTTTGCCTCAACCGTTTCGGACGTCAGCACACCACCGTTGAGGGCAAAGACATGCACAAGCATGCGCTCGTCATGGGCACACACCCTTGCTGATGTGCCATAGACTGCCTGAATGATCTGCCCGCGATGATCCCCCTGGCCAGTGATACTGCTCGGCGATACGAATTCGTACGCTCCTGCATTGGTTGAATCAGTATACCGAGCTCGACCTCCTGCGTCTGTTGCTAGCCATGGTAAACGTGGTGCTCGCCCTCTGATCGAAGGCGTCGACTCGGGCAAGAGTGACGCGGGCTCTGTGAGCGGAAGGTAGGGGGCGATCACGTTACCAAAAGTCGATGCGATCCCAGGTACCGAGGCGGACCAGTAGTTGGACGGATAGGTGAATGCGGGAACGGCCTCGGCAGGCATTCGCACCCATCTGTTCGGAGCGACCTGTGATGGATCGACCGAGAAGATGTTATTGGCTACGAGCATTCCACGAATGGTGCGGTTCGTTGGAAAGGGGCTATTGTAAACAAGATTCACAAACGCCGTCGACGTGTTGCCCTTCGTGGTCCACATGCCAATGCAGGTGTTGTGAGCAAAGCGAACGTTCTCAATGATCTGCCTCTGAAGAAAGGACATCGTACCTTCCCACACGTCGAGACAACCAGCCATGTTGATGAAGACGTTGTTGACGATGTCGATGTCGCCCGAGCGAAGTTCCGTCGGGCTTCCAGTCCACGCCTCAGTACTGATCAGCACGCCAACCATGCCGCGCTTACCTGCGGGAAACACCGTGGTATCCTTGTCGGACCGGAACGTGCAGCCACTGACGACGACATCAGACCCTGCATCGCAGTACACTCCCGGTGCCCAGTTGTCGTAGATCCTGCATTCCCGCACTCGTACACGCGAGCTGTTGTTGATGCAGACCGCCTCACCCCAGTTGCGACCGATACGACAGTTGACGACGTTCACATCGCGTGCGCCGAAAAGCTTCAGTGCGCTACCGAACTGACCTGTACTTCCGCGCACGTTCATTTGATTGGTGTTGGTAATCCGGCAGTCGATAAGTGCCACGGTGTCGGCAAGGGGCGACGAAGCATCGCCGATCAAGATTCCGTGAGAGAAGGTTGAATCGACCTTGACGTTTGTGATCAGCACATTGGTGGAGCGGTTTTGCACCGACCCAAGGCGTATCCCAAACTGGCTGCTGTTGACGACACGTATGTTTCGGATCTCGATACCGCTCGCTGACGTCGTGATCACCCCCTGTCCGTTGGGCACCTCGATCCCCGAAGCATCAAGGACAACATCACCCTCGCCGACGAAGCTCAGTTCAAGGGTGCGAGTCCCTGCCGGTCCGCTGACTCTGTAGTTGTTGCCGACCTGTATGAACGGTTCGCCAATTCGGTAGCGACCTGACAGGAACACAAACGCGCAGCCCACACGTCCGGACATTGCCGATGTGAGCTCTTTCATGCGCGCAATTGCGGGAGTGAATGAAGAGATCGGATCCTCTCGTGTGCCCAAAGCCCCCTGCCGTCCGGAGGGGGCCAGATAAATGGTGACACGCTCAGCCGAATCGCCGAACAACTTAGGATACGGCACGTCTCCCGATGGCTGTGCATGCATTGAGACCAGTGCCGCAAACAAGGTAATTATGTGCAGGAGGGACTTCACGATCGAATGTACACAAGCAATGAGCAAAACCGAAGTCGTGCTGTGACGAATTTCATGCACGCGGTTTCTTCAAGTAGTTCATTCAGGAAAACACCTCAATGGTCAGACATGTACAGTCTCTGAGCCTTGCTATAACGCTTGTGATGGAAGTGGCATCTCTGACTGCCCAGTATTCAGGAACCGGCTCGGTTTCTCAGGGCCGTGCAACCACAACCCAACAGAACGTGTACACGTGTCCGAAGGGACGCGTGACGAATCTTGGAGAGATTACGGCCATGGACGGGACAATATGGACAATGCCCGCAGTCACACACTTTTCAGATCCGACGTTTCCCACGTCATCAGATCTGCACAACGTGTGCACAGGGGTGACCCATGCAACATCCGCTCAGGCCGTGGCGGCACTGTTGCCTTCGAACATCGTGATGATTGATCCCGATGGTGAACTCGTTACGTGCTTCGTCTTTGCCGACAACTACTTCGAGATGGCCATCAATGGCGTGCCCGTTGGGAAAGACAATGTGCCGTACACTCAGTTCAATTCATCGCTGGTGCAGTTCCGCGTCAAACGCCCCTTTACCGTTGCTATTCACGCTGTTGACTGGGAGGAAAACCTGGGGCTTGGCACCGAGCTCAGTGGTTCGCCGTATCATGCCGGTGATGGCGGTGTTGTAGCAGTATTCCGAGATGAGAAAGGGGCGATCATTGCCACGACCAACGATTCGTGGAAGGCACAGACCTTCTATACCGCTCCGATTTATGACCTGTCGTGTCCGCGCGAGGAAGGACAAGCCCGGCTGTCTTCGGCCTGCAGCACGGCCGACGTCGCCGACGGCACTAATGCCTATGCACTCCACTGGCCACTTCCCACAAATTGGATGGCGAAAGATCTTGACGATTCTCAGTGGCCGAAAGCAACTGAGTTTGCGAATCAGACCGTTGGGGTGGACAATAAACCTGCCTACACGAACTTTATTGACGTTTTTGATAACCCGGTCGCGGATGCAAAGTTCATTTGGTCCAGCAGCCTCATTCTTGACAATGAGATCCTTCTGAGGGCCATCGTACCCGGGACAACCTCGATCAATGATGCCGATCGTGAATCATCACTGCGACTTGAAATGATCGATGGCGCTGTTGTCATTCGTGCTGCCTCCTATACTGGCGAACTATCTGCTGAGCTCATAGCCATTGACGGTTCGATAATTGCCTCGACCGAGAGCGATGAATCGCCACAGATCTACACCGCCTTGGTTTCTGACGGCGTCTATCTTCTATGCGCACGCGGTGCTGGCATTGAATCCCGATGGCTCATCAATCTTCATCAAGGGGAATGCAGCGCAATCGCGACTGGTAGATAGGTGCCCGGTCATTTCATGATTCCGTCATTCCGCAATTCTGTAATTCCGTCATTCAGTAATTCAGTCATTCCCCGAACTCCTCCACGCCTGAGCTCGCCAAATTGTGGAAAACTGACAGCACGGTACACCAAACAACGTAGATTTGCCGTCAACAATGTCCGAAATGAAGAACGCCATAGCCATCATTCTGTCGGTCTTCTGCCTGATTACCATCGGGCAGGCCGCAGTTGTGCACGCGCATCACCGATGCGATGGGGCTCAGAGCGTCTCTGTCTGCACTGATCACAATGCCGTGATCAATGCGGAATGTGCGGAAAGTGAAGAACGTGTCCACCAGGAGGCAACCTCCTGTGATCTGCCCTACGACTGTACCGCAGATTTCTTTGACACTCCGGTCACGTCCGGATTCGCCTACTGCTCTTACGTAGAGCTTCTCGGCGATACCCCGCGCTTTATTCTGATCCGACGACTACAGATTTAGCCGTCCCATTTCTTTCCCGACAAGATGTCCCTGCGCGGTAGCGCCGGGGCAGTAGTGTCGTTACCTGAGCTCTGCGAGCATTTATGATGTTGCACTTGCGACATCTCCGCGATCTAGATCATTCCACAGTTTGAAAGAGAACGATGACTACCATCCGTTCAATTGTCCTCATTGCGCTCTGTATCATCGGCGTTAGTGCGTGTCACAAGGACGAGCAGGAACATGAAGAGGCCGTGAAGTTTGTTGTCACTAGCCCCTTACGCAAAGACACAGCGATTTTACGTGAGTATGTGTGCCAGGTCCACGCGATCCAGCACATCGAGATACGCGCCCTTGAACGTGGCTACCTGGAGAAGATCCTCGTGGATGAGGGCAAGGTCGTGAAGAAGGGACAGCTCATGTTCCAGATCCTGCCGACGATCTATGAGGCCGACTTCCAAAAGGCCGAAGCCGAGGCAAAGGCGGCAGAGATCGAGTATCAGAACACGAAGGCCTTGGCCGACAAGAACATCGTCTCCAAGAACGAGCTGGCGATTGTCAAAGCCAAGTATGACAGGGCCAAAGCCGAAAGGGGCTTGGCACAGGCCCACCTGAACTTTACACGGATCACCGCTCCCTTCACGGGAATCATGGACCGGCTAAGGGTGCGAGTGGGAAGTCTTCTGGAAGAAGGCGAAATGCTGACGTCATTGTCAGACAACAGCCAGATGTGGGTGTACTTCAATGTGCCGGAGGCGCAGTACCTGAACTACAGGACCCATACGCCGGGAGACAGCACCATCAGTGTCGAGTTGAAGATGGCCAACAACGAGATCTTCCCTCATAAGGGGCTCATGACCACCATTGAGGGCGACTTCAATAATGAGACCGGCAACATCGCATTTCGCGCCACGTTCCCGAATCCTAAAGGTCTTCTGCGTCATGGCGAAACCGGAAACATCATCATGACGGAGCCTGTGAAAAACGCTCTTCTGATTCCGCAGAAGGCAACCTTTGAGGTGCTCGAAAAGAAATTCGTCTACGTCGTCGATGCAAAGAACATCGTCCGATCGCGCGAAGTGAAGATTACGGCTGAGCTACCGCATGTCTATGCTATCGAGGGCGTCGCAGAAGACGAGAAGGTCCTGATTGAAGGACTTCGCAAGGTTAGCGAGAATCAAAAGATCAAGTACACATTCCTTCCTCCGTCGAAAGTCCTCCAAACACTTGAACTCGACGCGGAATAATCGTCCAACGTACGACCAGGAACCCAATCATGTTCAAGAATATTCTCTTCCGTCCGGTATTGGCGATCGTGATCTCCATCGTGATCGTGTTTGTTGGACTTTTGTCGATGCGTCAGCTGCCAACAGAGCAGTTCCCGCAAATCGCGCCAACGACGGTAAACATCGCAATCTTCTACCCTGGCGCTAGTGCTGATGTTCTGATCAAATCAACACTGATACCACTGGAACAGTCGATCAACGGTGTTATCGGTATGCGCTACATTGTCTCAGACGCAACGAGTGCCGGTGAAGCCACTGTCCGTGTGATCTTTGACCCGGGAACCGACCCGAACGAGGCGGTGGTGCGCGTTAAGACGCGCGTGGACCAGGTGATGCCCCTGCTGCCGGAACTCGTCCAGCGCGAAGGTGTGGTCATCACTCCCGTCTTGCCAAGTATGTTGATGTACGTCAACCTCTATAGCACAGACAAGAATGCGGATCAGACCTTTCTCTACAACTATGCGAACGTCAATCTGATTCCTGAGATCCGCCGTATCCGCGGTATCGCATCAGCAATCATTCTTGGTAGTCGACAGTATGCTATGCGTGTGTGGCTTAAGCCGGATCGCATGCGTGCTTACAATATCTCCGCACAGGAAGTGATCGACGCGATGAAAGAACAGAGCCTGATCGCTCGACCTGGGCGCCTCGGTCTCAGTTCCGGTAAGCAGGCGCAGTCACTCGAATACGTGTTGAGCTACACCGGCCGCTTCAACAAACCGGAACAGTACGAGAACATCATTCTGCGTGCCAACTCTGAGGGCGAGAGCATCCACCTGCGAGACGTGGCAACGGTTGAACTGGGATCAGAGTTCATTGATATCTACTCGAATCTAGATGGTAATCCATCAGCTGCCATTATTCTAAAGCAGTCAATTGGCAGCAATGCGACCGAGGTGATCGCAGATATCAAAACGAAGTTGAAAGAGCTGGAAGGGGGATTCCCCCGCGGGATGAAGTATAAAATCAGCTACGACGTTTCGCAGTTTCTCGATGCTTCGATGGAGCAGGTGACGCATACCTTGCGCGACGCATTCATTCTGGTTGCAATTGTTGTGTTCATCTTCCTTGGCGACTGGCGGTCAACTCTCATTCCCACGTTGGCCGTCCCCGTGTCGCTCATTGGCGCCTTCTTTGTGCTGCAGGCATTCGGTCTTTCTATCAACCTGATAACGCTCTTCGCCCTCGTTCTTGCTATCGGTATCGTTGTTGATGATGCCATCGTAGTTGTTGAGGCCGTTCATGCAAAAATGGCAGAGCAACACATCGGGCCATACAAAGCAGTACAAGCCGTGATGGGCGAAATTGGCGGTGCCATTATTGCCATCACGCTGGTGATGGTTTCTGTGTTTGTCCCGATTGCCTTTATGGACGGACCAGTTGGTACCTTCTACCGACAGTTCTCGATTACGATGGCATCATCCATCATTCTGTCGGCCATTGTGGCGCTATCGCTGACGCCAGTATTGAGTGCCATCATTCTTCGCAACACGCATTCGAATAATGGTCATGCTCCGAAGAAGCGATCTATCATTGGGAAGGCACTTGATGCGTTCAATAGGTGGTTTGAGCGGCTAACCGATGTGTACGTGTGGGTTCTACGCAAGATCGTTCATCGTCGACTCATCACGTTTGGCGTGTTAGGACTATTCGTCGTCGGCATTGTCTTTGTGGACGAGATTCTTCCCGCGGGCTTTATTCCGGGCGAAGATCAGGGTACCATTTATGCGATCATTCAGACTCCCCCAGGTTCGACCCTCGAGCGCACGAATCAAGTGTCGCTGGAGCTTGAGCGCATCTGTAAATCAATCAAGGAAATAGAGTCCGTTTCCGCTTTGGCCGGCTATGAGATCATGACAGAAGGCCGTGGATCAAATGCTGGTACGTGCCTTATTGACCTTCGGAACTGGGCCGACCGCGATCGCTCGGTGCGTGAAGTCATGGAGGAGTTAGAAGAGAAGACGCGCGACCTTGGCGCTATCATTGAGTTTTTCGAGCCTCCAGCCGTACCGGGCTTTGGTTCCTCAGGGGGCTTCTCACTGCGTTTGCTCGATAAGAACCATGAAACCAACTACCAGGACTTCGACAAGATCAACGCCCAGTTTATGCGCGACCTCGCCAAACGAAAGGAACTAAAGGGCCTGTTTACCTTCTTTGCCGCCAACTACCCGCAGTATGAGCTGATCGTTGACAACAATGCTGCCATGCAAAAGGGGGTGTCTATAGGCGCAGCGATGGAGAATCTCAACATCCTCATCGGCAGTACCTATGAACAGGGATTCATTCGATTCGACAGATTCTTCAAAGTCTATGTTCAGTCAGCGCCGGAGTATCGTCGATACCCAGCGGATCTGACAAATCTGTTTGTGAAGAATGATCACGGAGAGATGGTACCATACTCATCGTTCATGACGCTGAAGAAGTCGCAGGGTCCTAACGAGGTGACACGATACAACCTCTACAACTCATCGGCAATTCGTGGTCTTCCTGCCGAGGGGTACACAACGGGTGACGCTATCAAAGCCATTGAGGAAGTATCGAAGTCCACTTTGCCACGCGGTTTTGACATTGCCTGGGAAGGATTGTCATATGACGAAGCTTCACGAGGCAATGAGTCGATCTATGTCTTTCTCGTTGTTCTCATGTTCGTGTATCTAGTTCTTGCCGCGCAGTATGAGAGCTTCGTCCTTCCGCTTGCAGTAATTCTCTCGCTTCCAATAGGTGTGTTTGGTGCCTTTGCCTTGCTTCAGCTCATGGGTCTGGCAAACGACATTTACGCTCAGGTTGGCCTGATCATGCTCGTGGGTCTCTTGGGTAAGAATGCGGTTCTGATCGTTGAGTTCGCTGTTCAAAAACAGAGGGAAGGGGCCAGCATATTGGACGCCGCAATTGAAGGCGCACGCGTGCGATTCCGTCCAATCCTTATGACTTCGTTCGCATTTGTTGCCGGACTGATTCCACTGGTGGTAGCGACCGGTCCAGGGGCACTTGGTAACCGCACGATCGGTTCTTCGTCGCTTGGCGGTATGCTTCTGGGTACCATGGTGGGCGTTCTGTTCATTCCCGGACTCTACTTTGCCTTCGCCTCCCTTATCAAGGGGAAGCAGCTGATTCGCGACGAACGCGATGAGCCCCTTTCCGAAGAGTATGTGCACAAACACGAGTAACAATCACCTCATGAAACCACAATTCATTAACGGTGCAAGTGGAACGTTCCATAGAGCGCATCTCGTCATTGTCTGTCTGGCGTTAGTTGTTGCCTCGTGCGTGCCGACAGTTGTGCAGCGGAGCGTCAACCGCGAAACACCGCCAAGCTATCAAGGCTCGTCGGACACACTCAACAGTGCAACGATGAACTGGCGCGAGTACTATCGCGATGCGAACCT
>VERF01000022.1 GCA_018882895.1 Candidatus Kapaibacterium sp. | reverse complement strand
TCGGTGCCATCCAGCCTGTGGCCATCGTGCAGAGCCTGACCAATGACATTCAAGGTCCGCAAGGTGTGAACTACGTTCCGCAAGGAACCAACTTCCGCGTTCGCTTCCGTATCGTCAATGAAGCTACGGGCAAGATCGTGTACAACACATCTCGTGCCGTAACTGACGCTGCTCTGCGCGACACCAACATTTCACAGGTTTTCCGCTGTGACATCAACGGCGTCAATCAGCCATATCAGCCAGCTGGTACGTTCGTGCTTCCGTATGAATTCATCAAGGTGATCTTCCCGCCATTCGAGCCTAATCCGTTCATTGACGATCAGATCGGACGCTTGCTGACGACGGTGATTGCCGAGCCGAAGGACTCTCTGAATCAGCCAATCGGCGATCAGTGGCCGTTCGACGACACCACCAGTATCCGCATCTTCGCTATGCGCCGTCTGACGTCGTTCTCGGATGATGTGAACGAGTACCACCTCATTGGTGGTGCAGCCATGCCGTCGGTTCTGAAGTGGGTGAACATTGAGTCGGAAGTAGTCGACGGTGATGAAGTGACCAATAACCCACCGCCTCCACGTGGCGAATACGCTGCTGCGAATTCAGACATCTTCCGCCTGAAGTCACCGGTCATTCGTATGAACCGGGTGAATCTTGCAAATGTTGACATTCCAGTCATTGGCAATTATGGCGGAGATGAACTCCGTTCGTTCCCTGTCAATCTCGTTCGTCGCAAGCGCGCTGTTCTTTCGATCTCGTATCAGCGTGCCGGTAAGCTCACGAACATCGGTCGCGGTTTCTCTGATAACCGTCTCATTGGTCCTGAGCACCGCGTCAACATGGTTGCAGTGAATGGCTTCACGCCTGGATTCCGCAATCCTGACCGTCTGTTGGTTGAGTTTGCTCGTCCATCAAACGACGGTATCACCGGTATCACGAACATTCAGAACTGGATCCTTGACTATCAAGGTCGCACGACACAGTATCTCCAACCATTCCAGATCTGGGGTGGTGGTGGATTTGCTCGTGGCTTTGACCTAGCCGATTACAACCTCCAGCTTACGAATACAACGACGCCACCACTCGGCGGTCTGCGCGAAGATCTTTTCGATGACGGTAAGGATGCGGAGTACTACAAGGTCACCATTCCGATCCCAGATACAGTTCTGCGCTGGGTCAACGAAGGTGCACGTAACTTCCGCTTCCGCCTCCGTGCTAACTGCGTGATGAACTCGATTCCACCGCTTCCATCGGACGACGAGGATAACTTCTACATCGATAACGTGAAGCTCCTCTATCCAGACGAAGTCACGGACATTGAGTTCAGCAACATCCAGCTGATCTGGCCATACACGATGGCGCCGGCTTCGCAGGCAACTCGCGTTCCGATCCGCGTGAAGCTGTCGAACAACACGAACATCGCTGCTCCTGCCTTCTCCGTGAAGCTCTGGATCAAGCCAGATGGAAACGAGTCGCAGCAGATCTATTGCCGTCAGATCACTGTCCCAACGCTGGCCGGTAACCGTGAAGTGATCCTTCCGTTCCCAGATGCCAACTTCCGCACGACGACACCTGGCAACTACAAGATCACCGGGCGTATCTACTTCCCGGGCAATGACCTTGACACGCTGAATGATTCGACGTACACGATGTTCCGCATGACATTTGGTCCATCGTTCGCCTACGAAACGAACCCAGCAAATCCTGCTAATGATGTTCCGAAGATTCAGTTCTCCGGTGTCACAGGTAAGGGCCTCAATCACTCAGGCTATTCAGCCGGTGCAAATGGTTCCACGTGGCAGTCGCTACTTGCTGGCCCTGCCTCGCAGTACACAGCTGGATCAACATGGGGTACTTTCCCTGCTCCTCTGGCAGCCGCTCAGATGTACGGTGCAGACGCCGGTAACGCCTCGGGTCAGCTTGCGATGCGCTTTACGCTCTTCTCTCAGGATACTCTCGCTGGTTACCAAGCCTTCTGGGCCGGTCTGAACCAGGACGTTCTGAACATCTCGTTCTCTCTGTACCGCGATCAAGGTGGCGTCCCTGGCGATGAGCGCATTGCCAATTCGACGATCCTTCGTCGTCGTGGCGAAGATGAGACGGGAGCATTTACAGAGCCTCAGTTCGACAAGTACGTCACGTACCTGCTTGCAAATCCGGTCGTTATCCCACCGGGCGAGTACTGGGCTTCGGTTGCTCAGATGGGTACTGAAGGTTACGAACTCGGTGCTTCTGAGACACGCATGGGTATGGTCACGACACTGTACTCGGATGTTCCGGTGTTCGGTATCGGTAACCGCTCATTGTTGATCGACAAGAACTTCCGTCTCCGCAACCGTGCCGGTCAGCTGCTGAACGACAACCGTTTCGCTTATGAAGCAACACGCTTCAGCGGTGACTGGGTGCCATTTACGCCAACGATCGGTAACCCTGGTTATGCTCACCTTGACGCTATGGGTGGTAGCCTCGGTTATGCCACGTTCACGCGTGGTTCATGGATCCCGCTTCTTCGTCCATTCTTCGGCAACCGCTCGTTCTCGAACCCACCGCTGTTCATTCCATGTGATGCGCCGGTCCCGGTCGAACTCTCGTTCTTCGATGCGAAGGGTCGTTCCGCTGGTGTGGATCTGTTCTGGGAAACAGCTTCTGAGAAGGACAATGTCGGCTTCCACATCGAGCGTCGCGCTGTGAAGGAAGTGACGAACCTGACAACAGGTAAGACATCCTTCACCTGCGTTGACAACACGACGGATGCACAGAATCCATGGAAGAACATCGGATTTGTTGCAGGCGCCGGTAATTCAAACACCACGCTCAACTACAAGTATTTCGATGCCGATGTCACATCCGGAATCACGTATCAGTATCGTCTGCGCCAAGTCGACGCCAGCGGCGCGATGAACTTCTCGAACGTCGTCAATGTCGAAACGGGCAACAGCTCTGCGGTTGCTCTCGACAACAGCTTCCCGAACCCATCGAGCGGCAAGACAACGTTCTCGTTCACGGTTCCACAAAGCTCACGCGTTAAGCTTCAAGTCTTTGACCTCATGGGTAACGTTGTCAAGAATGTCTACGACAACGTTGTTGCCGGTCAGAACACAGCCTATGCCGTCGAGTGGGATGGCCGTGGTGAAGATGGTACCGACGTAGCAAGTGGCTCGTATATGTACAAGCTCACTGTCGGTGAGACTGTGCTGTCGAAGACGCTCACGATCGTTCGCTAAGCAACTGATCGTATCGAATTGAAAGAGCCCCCGGCGCATGCGTCGGGGGCTCTTCTTTTTTGCACGATATTCGCAGACTATGAATACAAGCCCCCTTTCTGACGATGTCAAGGAAGCACTGAGACGTCAGCGACGTGCTCTTGATCTGCTCGAAGAACACCTTGACGAGACCTATCAGGCCGCGGTCAGCGCAATACTATCAGCTCAGCAAATCGTCACGTCGGGCGTCGGTAAGTCGAGCTTTGTGGCGCAGAAGTTTGCCGCCTCGCTGACAAGTCTGGGCGCCACTGCACGCTTCATGCACAGCACAGATGCACTGCATGGCGATCTTGGTGCCGTCAAACCGGGAACCTTGCTCGTGCTGTTCTCGAAGAGTGGCGAGACTCGGGAGCTGATTCAACTCCTCGACGTGATTCAGCGGGATCACGTCAGGATTGTCAGCATCACTTCTCAACGGATAAGCACGATCTCAGATAGGGCGGATATATCGCTGCTGGCGCCGATCGAGCGCGAGTTCGATCGAATGAACCTGCTGCCATCAGCGAGCACAACTACAGCGCTGGTATTGGCGGATCTGTTGGTGATGTCGGTGTCTCATCAGATGCCCGACTCGGTTAACGTGCTTACTTCTACGCATCCTCAGGGAGCTATTGGTTCGCTTCTTACGCAGGTTGTTGCACAGCACATGCACACTGGAGCGTCCGTACCGCAGATTGCACCAGAGGCGACCATTGAGGGGGCGATCCACGAGCTTGATGCCCGCGCTCTCGGAATCGTATGCGTGGTGGATGAACGGGGCGCTCTGCTCGGGATATTGACCGACGGAGACGTACGTCGACTCGTCGAGCGCGGGGTTGACCTTTCTGCCGGCTCTGTGGCATCGGTGATGACCTCCAAGCCCACCATGATATCGCCAACAGCAACTCTGCACAAGGCCCTCCATACGATGGAGTCGCGGCAACGTCAGATAGGAGTCTTGCCGGTGGTCGATGCCAACATACTGGTCGGCGTCATTCGACTGCATGATGTCGTCAGAGCGCAGATAAGCGTGGGTGCTGATCGATAGCAACCGGCTTCTCGGGATGCTGCCAGGAGCGAGGTGAGCGTATTGAATAAAAGAGTAAGTTCCAGCGGAACAAGACGCGATAGCTTTGGTCGATGTAGATAGTACTTTACTCAATGACAATCTGAGGAGGCCGCAATGCCTGCGTTGTCCGCTCCTATTATTATCATCCTAGCGATCGTTGCGCACGTATCGGCGCACGCGCTCACTGACAAAGATGCCGATCGTGTGCAGAGGTCAAGCACAACGCACGGCCCTTTTGCGTCGACTCCGCGACCATTCCAATCATCGGGTCTTAATCCGAGAACACATCCGGCAATCTCGACGGGGTATTACTTCGTCGATTCGGATGAACGATCATCTGACGTCTGGCGACCGCTTGCTGCGCCGTTTCGTGATACTCTGTTCAATCAAACCTCGTGGTTTCGCATCCTCTCAGGTCCGAATCAGAAGCCGAGCCAGCACTGGACGGATCCACGGCAGAATCAGACCGGTGGCTGGGCCTACTTTCGAAATCCCGGCAATCAGCAGGACTCGACAGACAATGCATTTGCCGGCCCAATCGCAATCGGATTCCCCTTTGCATTCAATGGTGTGCGACAGGATTCGTTCTACGTCTCCACCAATGGACTGATTGCTTTCTCGAATCGGCGCTACTTCTATGATGTTGACCAGTTCGGATTTCCAGTTTCGCGCAGACGCAGCGAGGTCAGACCGGGTACCATGTCAGCGTACGATCCGCAGTCGGACGACATACGTACGCGCTCCGGTGACGGGCTACTAGACGCGACAGCAGACGATTGGGGCTTGCAGCAGGTTGCCTGCGGAGGCAAACCATCGAACCCGGAAAGTGGCATGAGGTCCAGGACAAACTCCATGCTCGATTCGGCCGGCCTGAGCAGCATTTGGGGTAGCGTCATGCCGCAGATCATCGCACCTGCCTGGGACGATCTTCAGGTGTCTGTCAGAGACCCATCGACCGGAGTTGTTGACGACTTTTCGCGAGTCTACTTCCGTCGTTCTGCCTCAAACGACACACTGGTGATCTACTTCGTGAACCTGACACCGATCGGTACGAAGCAGGCACGCGTTCGAAATCAAACAACACAGACGGTGGACTTTGCTCCTGACAACCGCCCAACGTCGGGTGAGCATTATCGATTTTCCATGCAGGTGATTCTTTGTCGAAACGACAGTTCGCTGACGATCCACTACGAACGGTTTCACGGTAGGGCCCCTGCGGCCTCGCCCAATCCGCTTCCGGCCTCGACATGGGTGAGATGCAATTCCACCATCGGCATTGCCGGTCCGTCGCGACGCCTAAACTGGTCGGGGTTTCCAAGCCCCCTGCCGACATCTACCGAGCTTGACTATAGCGCTCCAAAGTATCTGCAGAGCACCGAGTATCTGTATAATGTATCGACGGATCCGGCAGGGGGCGTGCGAGCCGGTGGTGATGCCGCTACGGTCGGCGATGTGCCGAAGGATTTTCTGGCGATCGGCTTCAAACAGCACCGAAACGTAGCACGCTGCGTAAGCACATCGTATCGCATTCGAGAGCGCCGTTCGGAGGCGAGCCTAGCGTTCAGCAGAGTCGTTCCTGCAGACTCGGTGCGTGGCTATGAGATCCTTGCAGGCGATCAGCGGCTGGGTGCGGTGCAACCGGTCGCCATCGTACAGCGCCTTGCCAATGATGTACAGGGGCCTCAGGGGGCAAACTATATCACCAATGGTATGAACCTGCGGGTGCAGTGCCAGTTCATCAACCAGGCCACGGGCGAGGTCATCTACCGAAGCACTCGCGATGTTACTGATGCGGCTCTGCGCGACACCAATCTGTCGCAGGTGTTTCGGTGTGACGCAAGTGGAAGAAACAATCCATTCCAGCCCCCTGGCACGGCGGTGCTACCGTATGAGTTCATCAAGGTGGTATTTCCTCCATTTGAACCCAATCCCCTTGTCGATAAGAACATCGGGCCGCTGACGTGCAGGATCACTGTTGATGCCCTTACTAACAGTGGCGAACCAATCAGGGATCAGTGGCCCTTCGACGATACATCCGGAGTAGCTCTCTTTAGTATGCGTAGGCTGCGTGATTTCGCGGACAAAGGGGGCGAGTTCCACGTGATCAACGGTGTAGCCGTGCCGTCAGTTCTCATGTGGGTGAACCATCATGCGGAAGTTGTTGACGGCGCACTCAACACTCATAATCCGCTTCCTCCGATGGGTGAACATCGAGCACAGAACGCCCCTGAAATGCGGCTCAATTCACCGGTCTTGCGCCTGAATCGTGTAACGCATGACGGATCAGAGATTCCTGCACCAGGTGCGTGGGGGGGCGACGAGATCCGTTCGTTTCCGATCGATCTCACTGCTGGGAAGCGCCCTGTGCTATCAATTTCCTATCAGCGAGCGGGAAAACTGCCGAGCATCGCACGGGGGTTCTCCGATCTGCGCCTATTGGGGCCCGAGCACCGAGTGGGTATGATGAAGGCAGACGGGTACGTGACAACATATCGCGAGCCCGACAAGCTTCTTATCGAGTTTGCTCGCCCATCGGATGATGGCGTCAATGGCATTACGAACGTCAAAGAGTGGTTGCTCGACTATCAGGGTCTGAAAACCGAGTATGTGCAGCCATATCAGATATGGGGCGGAGGAGGGTATGCTCGAGGATTTGACGAGATAGAATACAACAAGCAGCTTCGGAACAATTCACTTCCCAACAAAGGGGGCATTCGGGAGGATTTCTACGATGATGGCAAGGATGCTGAATTCTTTAAACTCATCATCCCGATTCCCGATACTGTGCTGAAGTGGGTCGGACAAGGAGCCCGCAACTTTCGTTTCCGGTTGCGTGCTAGCTGCCTCATGAATACCGATAGACCCGGCCCGGTTGACGACGAGGATAACTTCTATATCGACAACGTAAAGGTCCTCTACGATAGTTGCGAAAGTTATATGGAGGTGAGCAACCTCTGGTTGATACAGCCGTACACAATGGTTCCTAGTTCGATGTTAAATAGCGTATCAATCCGAATGCGTCTGGCGGCATACAGTTGGCATGGTTGGCTCAACACAAATATTTCTGCAACTTTTTGCAAAGACAACACTGATTTCCCCACTTGCGCTTCAAATCCCATCTATATTAGCCAATTTCGATTATCTTGGCGACCGTCGAAGGCAAACGTATGGGCTTTTCTGCCTTCAATCGATCTGCGGTGCGTAGAATCGGGTTTTGTCGGTGCAAGGGTCAACACTTTTAGTTACGGGTGTTTCGAAGTCGATGATCTAGTTAAGACCTTTCGTTTGCCCTTGGGCCCGTCAATCGCCTACGAGGATAATCCAGCGAATCCAACGAACGATGTAGAGTCTTCAGTGTTCTCTGGAGTCAGCGGAGCGGGTCTCAACGCTCCGGGTGGACGCATTGCCATGAGATTTGAGATGCCGACTGAAGACATCCTGGGGTATCAAGCCTTCTGGGCTGAGCGCAACAAGAGCCCCGATCAGATCGAGTTCGCCATTTACCGTGATGTAAATGGCTTTCCGGGTTCACAGCCTGTAACGTCTTCGGTGATGGTGCGCAACCGCGGAGAAGATGATCTCAGCCAGGATTCAGGACCGCACTTCGGGCGCTATGGCACCTACTTACTCCCGAAGACGATTCGGCTCAATCGGGGGCGATACTGGTTATCGGTTCGACAAATCGGTCCCAAGGGATTCGAACTTGGCGCATCTGCCGGCGCCATGGGAATGGTTACCACGCTTTTTTCTGAACCCGGAGCGCCTCGTGACAGCTCGGTTAGCCTGCTGGTAGATCGGAGGTTCAGAGTACAGCTCCAAAATGGACAAGTGCCAAACAATGCCTTGTTTGCCTACAGCGGCACAGCAAATGGCGCAGACTGGAAGCCGTTTGTACCGAACAATAACGCTCCATTATTCCCACATCTCGATGCCAAGGGTACTGTTGGCGGCTTTGAGACGTTCACTCGGGGCTCCTGGATTCCGCTTCTCAGACCATATTTCGGTATGACGCAACCATCCAAATACTGCAATAATTTTTCCCCCATAGAGCTCGTCCACTTCGACGGGCGAGGGCGTGAACTCGCCGTGGATCTCTTCTGGCAGACTGCTACCGAGCAGGACAACTCAGGGTTCTTCATTGAGCGGCGCATGGTCAGTGATCCAGCCCGTTCAGGTGAGGCTCGGGATTCAGTTGCCACTGGGAATGGGGCAGCCGATACGCTGAGGCCATGGCAGACCATCGGATTCGTGCCGGGTGCGGGAAATTCCGAGGTCACTCGTGATTACTCATACACTGACCGCGAGGTTCTGCAAGGAAGCACGTATGAATATCGGCTGCGGCAGGTCGATATTGACGGTACATTATCACACTCACACGTCGTCAATGTGCACCTACGCGAGGCGCGGATGTCGGTGCTGTCAGGCCCCTTCCCGGATCCCTCAGCCGGTCAGGCGGTGTTCCATTACGTGGTACAAGATCCAGTTCCGGTCCGATTCGAGATAATCGACCTGATGGGTGCGCTTGTTGCAGTACTCGTCGACGAGGCCGCGCCTGCACGTTTGGGAACATCGCCAGTGGAATGGGACGGACGTCGATCGGACGGAACTGCGGCACCAAGCGGCACATACGTGGCGCGCCTTACGCTCGGCGGCAGGGTCTACTCGAAAGTGATGACACTAATTCGATAGGGTTTACCGATTCTGCTACCGCACACCTCGTGGTGGCGTGCGCAGGATAGGGGGCTCTTCGGCCCGTGCCCGGCGTTGACGCTCCGGCTTGGCGGCGGGTTTCTTCTTCTTGGCCAACTCGCGACTTTGCAGGCGCTCCTTGCGACGCACGGCACGGATCGAATCCCGACGTTGCTGTTCGACGATCGAATCACGTCGGGCCCGCTCCGGATCCGATGGTGGTGTGATCATCTTCGTACTGGTGTTCGACGCTACCACTTCGGTGCGCGTGATCACTAGTTCGCGGAGCACCTCGCCCCTTTTCCCATATCGGGGAAGGGGCTTGCCATCACGCGCAAACTCGATCGCACCGGCATTGAAGATGTTGCTTACGGTGAACCTCTTCATGGCACTCCAGCGGTACTCGGTCTCAGGGAAGACAATGAACTTCTGATACCTCGTGCCGTCAATCGTCATGGTCAGTTCGGCCGTGTCCGTCGTCGTGGCTGTGAGAATCAAACTGTCTTCGGCGACCGGACTGGAAATGTCGACGATCTCTGAAGGGATGCCGCCATCGGAGTTCCCAGCCGAGCGGCCAAAGAAGAACCAGACGGCAATGAGAGCAACGATCAATGAGCCGATGATGATCATCACCCTTCGGCGGTTGGCCATCAGGTTTGTAACATCGATGCTCGACCGTAAAGTCTGCACAAACTCGATGATCGGGGCCAGCGGGTCTGAGGATTCCGTTGATGCGGCATTGCGTGAGGAAGGGGCCGACTGGGCGTCGCGTTGCAATGCTCCGGAACCTGACGACTCATCTGAGTCGAGACACTGTTTGATCAGTCGGTTGATCTCTCCCTGCGGAACACCTAACTCATTGCCCATGGTTCTGATGAACGAGCGAACGTAAACGGCCGGCAGAACGTTGTAGTCACCCTTCTCGATCGCTTGGATATACGGCTCCCGTATCTTCGTTCTCTGTGCAAGATCGAAGGTTGAAAGGCCGCTACGAACGCGTTCCTGATTGAGTCGCTGCGAGAGCTGATCCATGGCAGGTGAATGGATCGGGAGTAAAGTGTTGGGCGACACAAATATGATGGAAAACAACGCACTCCAATAGCATAAAATTGTGGACAAATGACAATATCGTATCTCGACCCATGGACCATCCTGCAGCACGGCGCTTATGTGGCGTTCGCGTTCGGCGTTTTGCTCTTTGGGGCCCTGGCATTTCGTCAAATTCTGGACAATCTTGAGCTGCGCCGAAAGCTTTCCGGCGAAGACCTTCTGCTGCTCTACAGTGCTCCGGGCGTCATACTGTCGCTCTGCGGCGTTCTAGCAACGGTGGGCGTGGCAATGGTCTGCTACAGGATCGAGCCGCCGACGGTGTTTCGGTATGCTTTGCCGCTGATAGGGGGCGTGCTCATGACCCAGATCATGCTTAGACTGCATTTTCAGCGTACGCGCGTGCGTACGCTGGCTCTGGTTGTGCGCCCGATCGTTAGGCCCGGCCCCATCGTGATCCAGTATTCGGATATGACCGGCGTCGAGCTCATCGGTAGCACGCTCTGGACCACCGTGCGCGTGCTCCACGCGCACGGCGAGCCCGTTGCCTTTCGTATTTTCACGTTCCAACGGGCACGTCTCGAGCAGCGTCTGCGGCAATCGAGCACGGCTACGATCCTCTCCAAAACACCGGTCAACAGCCGGTAACGACTCGGTAAATCATGAAGTCATCTATCCGCATCGCTTCCGGTCAAGGATTCTGGGGGGATCTCCAGAAAGCCCCCTACGAACAAGTCACCAGAGGGCCGATCGACTACCTCGTCATGGACTATCTGGCAGAAGTCACCATGTCGATCCTGCAGAAGCAGCGCATGCGCAATCCTGAACTCGGATATGCCAAAGATCTCATCGACGTGTGTGAGCAGATCCTGCCGACGATCGTCGAAAAGGGGATCACGCTGATCACGAATGGCGGAGGCGTCAATCCTCTGGCTGCGCGCGACAAGATCTTTGAGGTTGCACGCAAGCTGGGTATCACGGGTCTGAAGGTCGGCGTCGTTCTGGGCGATGATATACTCCCCGAGATCTCTACGCTGGTGGACTCAGGTCATGAGCTTCGGCACATGGAGACCGGTGAGCCGATCGCAAACGTCAAGGACAAGCTTCTGAGCGCCAACGTCTACACCGGCGCCTGGCCTGTTGTTGAGGCTCTTCGTGCAGGAGCTCAGATCATCATCACCGGACGCACAACAGACACCGGGCTTACGCTGGCTCCGATGATCCATGAGTTTGGATGGGGCGAGCAGGACTGGGATCTGCTGGCCGCCGGCACGGTTGCCGGACATATCAACGAATGCGGTGCTCAGGCCAGCGGCGGCAACTTCCTTGGTGACTGGAGATCGCTGCCCAACATGGCCGACGTTGGTTTTCCGATCATTGAGGCCTACCCTGACGGTAGCTTTGTCGTGACAAAGCATGAAGGCACCGGTGGACTCGTCAGTCGCGAAACGGTAAGCGAACAGCTGATGTACGAGATCGGCGATCCTGAGGCCTATATCACCCCTGACTGTATTGCCGACTTCTCGTCGATCCATCTCGAAGACCTCGGAAACGATCGCGTGCGAGTGTTTGGAATAAAGGGGCGCCCCTATACTCCAACCTACAAGGTCAGCGCGTCCTATCTCGATGGATATGTTGCATTTGGGTCGCTAACATATTCAGCTCCGGATGCCTACGAAAAGGCACAGGCTGCTGACAAGATCCTCCGTCAACGACTCGACATGCTGGGGCTCTCCTTCGATGAGGTACGCACGGAATATGTTGGCATGAATGCCTGCCATGGAGCCATAGCGCCGCAGATTGAGCCGAACGAAGTGATGATGCGCATCGGCGTGCGCGGGCGTGACCGCAAGGCCGTTGAGGCATTTTCCAAGGAGATCGCTCCGCTGATCCTGACAGGTCCACCAAGCGTGACGGGGTTCTCCGGTGGAAGGCCCAAGCCAAGTGACGTGGTGGCCTATTTCCCGGCATTGCTCGACAAGCGCGTGGTGACAATGCGCGTTCAGGTCGATGCGCTGTAGAGTCGCAATCGCGATCCTTCTTCTGGCATCGATCGGTGCGGCACACGCGGCGCCGGATGACTCTCTGTATCTCTTTCGACACGAATTCACCGATGCCGGACGTCCTCGGTATACGTTCACGGGAAGTACCCCGCGGCGTATCACTGATATCCAGACCGTTCCTACGCTGGCCATCAGCGCTGCCTATACTGGTCTCTTCGTTGCCCTTCAGGCGCAGATGTCGAGCTCTTGGTGGCAGCGCTCCGGATCGTTCAAGATCCAAGAGGATGGCGATTACGCCCGTTATGCAGACAAGGCCGGGCACTTCTTTACCGGCTTTACGATGAGCACGATAATGGGCGATGCGCTCATGGAGTGCGGTTTCAATTATGAAACGTCCACATGGCTGGGCTCTGCCATGGGGCTTGCATACATGACCGTCATCGAGATCCAAGATGGCTACGCCACAACGTGGGGTTTTTCACCCTCCGACCAGATAGCCAACACTACCGGTGCAGTTTTCTACGCGGCGCGAAACCTCGTCCCTTCCTTGCAGAACGTGACGCCACGATGGAGTTACATGCCCGCGCAGCTGACAGGGGAACGGGCAACTACCGAGCGCCCCCTGACCATCTTTGATGACTATAACAGCACGGTGTTCTGGCTGAACTTCAATGTCGAGAACATGCTTCCGGTGAAGTGGGCCGAGTATTGGCCCGACTGGATGACCATCAGCGTTGGGTATGGATGTCGCGATTACGAGGTTCGCAGCTCACTGCCGGACGGACCGATGCTTCCGGTGCGCTCCCGTGCTTTGATCGGCATTGACTACGACTGGCTCAAGATCATCCCTGAATCGCGCGTCGGAGTGCTCAACTATGTGCGCCAAGCACTGAACTACATTCGGCTTCCGGGGCCTACACTGGAGTTTTCTGACTCGGGTCCGCGTTTCGTTTTGCTGTTCCCATTCGCCGTCGTGGTACCTCTGTGAGTGCTCAGGAGCCAATACGCATCAGTGTGATCGTTCCGACCTTGCAGGAAGAGAAACTCCTGGATGGAACGTTGAGCACATTCAGTCGTAAGTGGCGATCTGAGCACAACGCTGAACTCATCGTCAGCGATGGCGGCAGCACCGATCGCACGATCGAGATTGCCAACAAGTATGCAGATGTAGTTGTGCTCCACACGGAGAGGCGCCGTCAGACAATTGCCGAGGGTCGGAATCAGGGGGCTGCGCATGCGCGAGGAGAGGTCCTGGTATTCATCAACGGCGATACCATGCCTGCCGATCTGTCGAGGTTCACCGCTGCGATCGAGGACTTTGCTCTGCGACGTGGACCCTATGCGAGGGCGTCAGCTCTGGCCTGTCCTGTGCGCTTCGTTCCGTCCGATGAACGATTCGCTGATCGCCTGTTTCACGGCTATTACAATACCTACGTGCGGCTGCTTTCAGTCCTGCGTATCGGTGCCGGCCGTGGCGAATGCCAGGTTGTGAGGAAGAAGATGTTCGTCGCTGTCGGCGGGTACAAGACCCACCTGGTTGCCGGAGAAGACTTTGATCTGCTGGCTCGAATCGGAATGAAGGGACGCGTCTTGTTTGCCAGTGAACTGCTCGTATTCGAGTCGCCAAGGCGGTTCCGCAAGTTTGGGTATTTTCGCGTCATTCTGTCGTGGACCATCAATGGCCTTAGCGTTCTCTTGCGCGGCCGCTCAACGTCTGACGAATGGGAGCCGGTCCGCTGACCATCACCAATTCTCTCTCTAATTGCCGCGCCATGGACTACAAAGCTGCTGGTGTTGACATTGAAGCTGGCGAGGCACTCGTCGACGACATCAAACCCTACGTGAAAGCCACGCGCACCCCCGGCGTGCTGAGTGAGATCGGCCTATTCGGTGGACTCTTCGACGCACGCTTTCCGGACATGGAGCACCCGGTACTGGTAGCAAGCACCGACGGCGTTGGCACCAAGCTCAATGTTGCCATCATGGCGGGCAAGCATGATTCGGTGGGGCAGTGCCTTGTCAATCACTGCGTCAATGACATCCTTGCCTGTGGTGCTCGCCCCCTGTTCTTCCTCGACTACTTTGCTACCGGTCGGCTTGAGCGGGGTGTTGCCCGGGATGTTATCAAGGGCATCGCCACGGCGTGCCAGCAGAACGGCGCAGCGCTGCTCGGTGGTGAGACAGCCGAGATGCCGTCACTGTACAAAGACGGTGACTACGACATGGCCGGCACGATCGTTGGCGTGGTCGAAAAATCACGCATTCTCAATGGCACCCGAGTATCGGTTGGCGACGTGCTCATTGGTCTTCCCTCAACAGGCCTGCACACCAACGGATATTCGCTTGCTCGCGCGGCGCTGTTCCCAACATATACGACCGATCAGTACGTTGATGCCCTCGGATGCACCGTTGGCGAGTCCCTTCTGGCCGTGCATTCCTCATACCTCGGCGTGGTGTGGCCTGCACTGGAAGCAGGACTTATTTCTGCACTGTCGCACATCACCGGTGGCGGTATCATCGGCAACACATCGCGTGTACTTCAACCGGGTCAGGCTCTCGATGTGTCATGGGGCTCGTGGTCCGTCCCGGAGATCTTCCGTCTGATCCAGCATGCAGGTACGATCACGGATGACGAGATGCGCCATGTGTTCAACCTTGGGGTCGGTATGATCATGATCGTCAGCCCGGATAAGGTCGACCAGGTCATGCAGCTGACGCACCAAGCAGCCCCCTTCATCATTGGACACGTAACGCCGGCCTGAGCGTTCGGTGTCTGAAAGAGAATAGCATGTTCGAGCGTGCACGAACCATCCTGCGTGACGTGTTCGGGCATCCGGACTTCAGAGGCGGGCAGGACGATATTCTTCGGGCGGTTCTTTCGGGAAGAGACGTTCTGGGTGTGCTTCCCACCGGCGGCGGAAAATCCCTCTGTTATCAGATCCCGGCGATGCTGTTCCCGCACACGACGTTGGTGATATCACCGCTTGTGGCGCTCATGCAGGACCAGACGCAGAGACTTGCCGAACGAGGCGTTGCGGCGGCGTGCATTCACTCAGGGATCCATGACGATCAGATCGACGCCATCCTACGTCAGGCAACGGCGGGCAAACTGCGCCTGCTCTACATTGCTCCCGAGCGCCTTGAGTCAGCCTCATTTCGTGCTCGACTGCAACCGGTTGCACTGAGCCTGGTGGCCGTTGATGAGGCTCACTGTGTCAGTGAATGGGGCCACGACTTCCGTCCCAGCTATCGACGAATCTCGACGCTGTTTGAGTCGCGCTCTCGGGTGCCGATCGTTGCACTTACTGCTACGGCTACGCCGGACGTGCGCCGGGATATCGCCGCCTCACTCGGTCTGCGTGATCATATCGAGATCGTTCGCGGATTTCACCGTCCGAATCTGACCTTTCGTGTCGAAGAGACAGGCTCGAAGATCGAATTCATTACTCGCTTGCTTCGCCAGCAGAGTACCGGAAGTACGATCATCTATGCAGGTTCAAGGCGACGCGTTGAGACGATCGCCGACGAGCTTCGAAAGCGTGGCATTGATTCGATGGCGTATCATGCCGGACTCGACTCGCAGCAGCGAGCCGACGTGCAGGATCGCTTCATCGGCGGTTCGGGCAGCGTGCTTGTGGCCACCAATGCCTTCGGTATGGGCATCGACAAGGCAGATGTCCGCCGTGTGATTCATACGGACCTGACGCTGACCCTTGAGGCATACTATCAGGAGGCCGGACGTGCCGGCCGCGATGGTAAGCCGGCCGAATGCATCCTCCTGTATCAGCGCCAGGATCGCCAGCTGATGGACTTCTTCATTTCCGGTACCCATCCGGAGCCGGATGAGATCCGTAAAGTGTATCAGGCTCTTGCGCAGCGCATGAGTGTGCCGGTGGGCATGGCAAGCAGCGAACCGATCCTTGCCGATGCCGAGAGCATCGCTGCAGAACTTCATACGTCGATCGCCGTGGTCAACGGCGCGCTGACGCTTCTGGAGCGGCATGGTCTGGTGATCCGCACCAGTGCCCACGGGCAGGCGCGCGTTCAGCTCAGAACGACGGCCGCGCGACTTCAGCAGTACGCCAATCAGGCTCCGGTGGAGCGGCGTATGGCGGCCGACTTCATCGTCCGTCGTCTTAGTCATCTCGAACCGGGCGGCGAGATCGAGCTCCCGCTGAGCGAGATGCTTCGTCGTACCGATCTTGCCCCGGCCGAACTGGCCGCCGCCTTCTCGGCCATGCACATGGCCCAGCTCATCCGGTATCGTCCGCCTCAGTCCGGAGGGGGCGTGATGGTCCTCGGCGCACGCCTGCTGCCTCGGGATCTGCCGCTGGATATTGCGGCACTGCACGAGCGACGTGCCCATGCGGTGCGTAAGCTCGAGATCATGATCGGATATGCCGAGACGCGGCAGTGCAAGCAGAACTTTATCCTCTCGTACTTTGGAGATGCATCCGGAACGCTGCGATGTGGACGCTGCAGTTCGTGCCTGCAGCAAACAGGCACTGCCGCACCGTCGGAACGTCAGCAACCGATCATCGTTGCCGCTATCGATGCCGCATGGCAGCTGCGTGGACGGTTTGGCAGGCACGTTGTGGCCGACGTGGTGCGGGGCGTGCTCTCTGAAAAGGTCCAGCAGTATCGTCTCGACAGAGCATCGTGCTGGTCGGCTCATGCCGACCGGAGCAGGGCCGAAGTTCTCGAAGCCATCGATGAAGCGCTCAGCCGAGGCTGGCTTGTGCGCAGTGCCGACATGTATCCGACGATCGGCGTTACCGACGAGGGGCTGCGCCTGCTTGACGAGCCGGCAAGGCCGCTCGACCTGCGATCACGTCCTGCTGCTTCACCCAACGGTCCCGACGCGGAAGAGACACATCGGCGACTCAATGCACTTTCATCCATGCGTGAGCGCCTTGCCGCACGCTCCGAGACCGCGCCCGAAGCGCTGGCAACCGACGAGGAGCTGCTGCGCATTGCACAGGATTCTCCGTCATCAATGGCGCGCATGATTCCCGGACGTCACGGCAGCGGGCTGTTCATCGCTCGATATGGTGCGGATGTTCTCGAGACGCTTCGTCAGGTGGATGCCGCAGCACAGAGTAAGCCGCACGTCGAGGAACTCCCGGCCGAGCTCGTGGAGATTCTGCGTAAGTCGCGTCGGACCTTTGGCGACGTTGTGCGTGATCTTCGCATGACGCCCCCTGCGGCCTCATACGCAATCGAGAAGGCCATCGAACGATATTCGTGGGTGGAACGTTCTGGACTTGTCGACGACGATCTCTATGCCGAGGTTCTCGACTACGTTCGGTATCATCGCTACGCCAAGATCCGGCATGTGCGTGAACACCTTCAGCGTGAGGTCGATCTGCCGGTGCTGAGAGTCGCCCTTGCTTTCGCCCGACGTGATCTTTCGCAGAATGGACTCTGACATACATCCATGAATATCATCCTCGCCATCGCAGTCATGTGCATATCGGTGCTTACGCTTCCGCGCGCCGCAGCACAGCAACGTGTGGTTGCCACGTTGTCAACCAGGACGATGCCTGTGGCCCTTGCGCGCTGGGGAGCTCGCCCGGCCGTGGCCGACGCGCTTCTGCGCAATAAGGTGGTTGATGCACTTCAGTCGTCTTCGCAGCAGGCATTGCTCGAGCGGCTCTCACTGCATGTGGTGGTCGATCTTCCGTTGGGCGCAACCATCGACGACATTGCCGCAGTTGACGGTGTGGTGGATGTGCGCCCCCTTTCACGTATCCGTTTGCACGAGGGGCCACTGACGAACGACTCGCTTTCGGAGCGTCAGTTTGCCCTGCATCGCATCGGAGCGCAGAGGGCATGGAAGCGCGCCACCGGCAAGGGCGCGATCGTTGGCATCATCGACACGGGTATCGATTGGACGCATGAAGATCTGGTCGACGCGCTTGACATCCGCGTCAAGGAAGACCGAAACGGCAACCGCCGCTTCGATGCCTGGCCAAGTTCCGACACCATCGGCGGCGTTGCGGGGGATCTTAACGGTGTCGATGATGACGGCAACGGCATTGTTGACGATGTGATCGGCATTGACCTTGTCGACCAGACATTTCGCAACCTGGGTGACGACCGCACGTATGATCCGGTGCCGTTTGACGAACAGGGTCACGGCACTCTGGTAGGGGGCGTCATAGCCGCCACACCAGATAATCGCAAGGGCATTGCCGGTCTGGCCTATGATGCGCGCCTGCGTATTGTGCGTGCCTTCGACGCAACGGGCAACGCCGAAGAAGATGACATCGCCTCGGCCATTGTCTACCTGGCTCTGGAGGGGGTGGACGTGATCAACATGAGCTTCGGCGATGGGGTGGACTCACCGCTGATGCGCGATGCCATCCGATTTGCCACCGAACGCGGTTGCATCCTCGTGGCGTCGGTCGGAAACACGGGTACCACGTCAAGGCAGTTCCCGGCCGGGTACGACGAGGTGATCGCCGTTGCCTCGACCGATGATGAGAACCGCCGGTCGCCGTTCTCCTCCACCGGCGCGCTGGTTGCGCTGTGCGCTCCCGGACAGGGCATCATTACCACATCGGTTGGATCGCGCTACAGGACGGTAAACGGAACGTCGTTCTCCGCCCCCTACGTGGCAGCGACCATCGCCATGATGCGTGAGCGTTTCCCAACGATGAGTCCGGCCGACGTGCGGGCCACGCTCCAACAGCGCAGTCTTGATCTTGGCACCCGCGGCTGGGATGAACTGTTTGGGTCGGGCCTTGTCCAGGCCGACGCAGCTCTGGAGGATGGACCGTTGAGCCGGGTGGAGATCACCTCACCTCGTAATGAGATTGAGATCGACCCAGCCAAGACGCCCGAGATCGAGGTGCGGGGCAGCAGCATGCTGGCCAGCTTTGATGGCTCCGATATCGCCTGGGGCGAGGGCCTGAGGCCGGAGGCGTGGACGAGCCTCACGAGCTCTACGACTGCGGTGCGCGATGGTCTGCTGGCACGCGTGCGACTGCCAAAGAGCGACAGTCAGGTGGTGACCCTTCGAATGCGCGTACGCAGCAGTGATGGTCGCTTCGTTGATGTGTTCCGGCGTCTGCGTCTTGTTGACTCGGCAGACTTCAGGCAATTGTCCATCGATTGGGAACGAGCCTGGGTGACCGATCGAAGAAACATCGTGATGACCATCAGAGCCGCGCGACCGTGCCAGTGCGAGGTGCTTGATGAACTGCGCCCTCTGGGGCCGGCGCTAGCGCAGTCTTCGAGACGCTCACGCGTGCACTTCATAGTTCTGCCCGACACGATCGCGTTGCCGTCCGGGCAAGCGGGTGGGCGACGTTTCCTCGTTCGATGTCGGCCCGAGGTTGGTGCAGCCGTTGATTCGACCATTCGGCTCAGGATACCCACATTGGCCGCCGGTGCCGATGCTCAGTGGAGGTCTGCCGGCACGGCTCCATGGAGCGGCTATGTGCTGAACGACGTACGAGATATCTACCGTGACGGACGACCGACGGTGGTGATGAACGACCTGTCGCGCGGGACGTTTGGCGGCGTGGTCACGCGGCAGTTTGTGGACGGACAATGGATCACACGTGATTCCATTCCCGACGTGTACATCCCCCGTGCCCTTGGTGATGCCAACGGCAATGGCCGCTTGGAGCTTCTTCTGCATTCGGTCGGCATGGTCGTCCTCGTCGAACAGAATGAGGTTGGTGGAAGCCCCTTCGGATCGGTCATCTATGCCGATACACTCAGCGGACTCAATGCTGCCGGAATGGCCGACATTGACGGCGATGGCCGTGAAGAGATCCTTGCCTTGGCCGATGATTCATGCCTTGTGCTGACCTACAAGGAGTCAACCTTCCGGACCCTGGGATCGATCCGCAACGAGACCCCTCCCGAGCCCGGCAACGCGCGCAATAGGGTGGATGAGATAAGCATTGCCACCGGCGACTTCGATGCGGACGGACGCATGGAAGTGGCCTTTGGTGACACGGATGGTGATCTGGTAGTGGGAGAGTGGCGCGACGAGAAGTTTGTCGTCTCATACTCATATACCGAGCCCGGAGCAGGGGGCTCGGGCTACGTCGCTTCGGCTGATGTGGATGGCGACCGAGTACCTGATATCATTCACGGGGTTCCTGACAATATTGAGGCCGATGCCAACGGAGATTACGGACCCTCACTGTGGACCTACCTGGTGTCGTCTGTGTCAAGGTCGGCCGGAAGTCTTTCTCTGCGCTGGTTTCAAAACATCGCCGGTGTGCGCTACGGTATGGGCTTCCGCAACGGGCTGGGTGCTGCTGATCTCGACAGTCTGCCGGGTGCTGAGATCATCGTGTGCGCCTTTCCCCGACTGTACGTGTTTGGCGCTTCAACCGGGAAGGAGCAAGAAGATATTGTCTGCAAGAGATACATCCCCGACGTTGCGTCGCCACGGTTTCTTGCATACGATTTTGATGGGAACGGCCGCAATGAACTGGGATATGGCGTGACCGTTGCCGAGATCGGCGCCATGACCTCATTTGCTTTTACGGAGGCGCTATCGGTTGAGAACGAAGCCCCACGATCACTTCGCTCGATTTGGGTGGGAGACAGTGTCCGTCTCGACTGGGTTCATTTCAGTGAAGTGATTTTGCCAGGGCCGATCACGATCATTGAGCAGGCAGAACCATCAGCCCCATTCCAGCCGATCGATACGGTGATGAAAGGTCGGTTCTACACGTTCGATGCAGCTGCGATGAGCGCTCCTGTTCTGCGCTACCGCGTACGTCACCTCGATACCGCAACGGGTGTGATCTCTGCGCCGTCGAATGTCGTGACCGTGTTTCGTCGCGATGGCAATACGTACTTGGCATTGGACCGCGATAGTATCACGCTTTCGGAGGTTCGTGCCGGCGCTCATGTTCGCCTGACATCATCGGCAGACCTCGACATGCGCGGCATGATGCGATCAAGTTTCAAGCTCGTTGATGTCGGCCGAGAGCACATAGGCGACGCTTCATCGGCCGTGGCGAGGTCGCTGCGCGACGTGCTTGTGAGCTTCCCGCCCTCGTCGATCACCGACACACTGCGCGTCAGCGTCAGCGGTCTTCGCGATGATCAAGGCAGGGGGCTTTCCGATACGCTCTTGCTTCTTCGTATCGTGCCGGATGGAGCACGTCAGCCTGAGATCACGCTTGCGTCGGTGCGCGTCGAGTCAATGCGCCAGCTCCTGCTCACCTTCAGTGAGCCGGTCGATGCAAGCAGCACGGTGGCAGGCAACTACCGACTTGCTCCGGCCGGTCGCATTATCTCTGCTTCATCGGTTGACGAACGGACCGTGCGCCTGCAGCTGGCAGAGGACGCACCATTGGAGCCACGCGGTGTATCGTACTCCGTCACCGCCACAGGTGTCAGTGCGCCTACCGGCGCACGCATGACCACCGGACCCGGAGCGACGCTGCTCTTTGCGGTCGTAGCATCGGACCTCGAATCCGTCTATGCCTATCCGCAGCCACTGCGTCTGGGTCAGCATTCAACTCTGACCATCGCAGGTCTGCCAAGCTCGGCCAGTGTTGAAGTCCTCGATGCCGCATTCTCTTCGCTAACGCGCCTTGAGACCACCTCCGGTGTTGGTGGTATCGTGTGGGACCTGCGTCTGCCCGATGGACGCAATCTGGTGCCGGGACTCTACTATGTGCGCGTGGCCGACACCGCCAACGAGTCAACGGGCCCCGTTCTTCGAAAGGTCTGGATCGAGAGGTAAGGGGCTTACCCCTGGCTGACGAGCATCTGCCTCAAACCGCCAACATTGCCGTTGCTGAGAATCGCAACGACGTCTCCGGCCGAGACCATTGACGTAAGGAAACTCACCACATCTGCACCCCAAGACGGATCTGACGATCTATCGGCGCTGATGGATAGGGCGACCGCACCGGATTGCTGCACGTCCTGCACCAGACGCGAAGTGTCAAGGCGCTCATTCTCTGCATACCGCTCCGGACGATTCACAGGTCCGAAGCACACCGAGAAAGCCCCCTGAAAGCAATCGGCCAGCTCCTTCTGGAAGAAATTGCGCGTGGTGGTGTTGGAACGAGGCTCAAAGACCACATGAATTCGTGCCGCTGGATACTTCTGTCGAAGAGCGCCGATCGTGGCGGCAATGGCCGTCGGATGATGAGCAAAGTCATCGATCACGTGAGCCCCTTGCCATGTGCCGAGGACTTCAAGACGTCGCTTTGGAGGGACGAAGGCCGGCATGGCCAGCTGCTGTTCATGGGCGTTCAGACCAGCATGATACGTTGATGCGATTGCCATCGTGGCGTTGCGCACGTTGTGCAAGCCCGGCATGGCGATGGTGAAATGTCCATACGACGTGTCGTTGTAGGAAAGACCCCAGGATGTCTCGTCACCTTGCTCGGTCACATCATGAATGCGCCACGTGGCAGATTCATCTAAACCGACGGTTTCGACACGTGTCGGACTACCGGCGGCTGCGCGCATGGCATTGGCATCATCGCCGTTGACCAGGACCACGCCCGAAGACGGAACGATTCGGACCAGCTGCTTGAAGCTTCGCACGATCGCTTCCAGATCATCGAAGATGTCGGCATGGTCGAACTCGAGGTTGTTGATCACGGCGATCGTCGGCCGGTAATGCACGAACTTGCTGCGCTTATCGAAGAACGCCGTGTCGTATTCATCTCCTTCGCTGACGAACACGCCGGCGTGTGTGTCGTGAATGCCCTCCGGTACCGGACGACATCCCACGTTGAAGTTGCCCGGTACGCCCCCTATGAGAAAGCCCGGAGAGCGACCGGCATGCTCGAGCAGCCAGGCGGCAATGCTCGACGTTGTGGTCTTGCCATGTGTGCCGCAGCAGACGATCGAAGTGTTGCGCGAGATGAACAGGCGGCCCACCAGTTCGGCCATTGAAGTCATCTCCAGTCGGCGATCAAGAACTGCCTCCAGTTCCGGATTCCCTCGGCTTATGGCGTTGCCGATCACCACAAGATCGGGTTGCTCCTGCATGAGGATATCCGCATCAAAGGATTCTCGACGTTCAATGCCGGCTGTATCAAGCACAGATCGCATTGGTTCATAGACCGGCCCATCACTGCCGGTGACGGTGTGTCCCTGCATTCGGCAGGCCACTGCGACAGAGCCCATGGCGGTTCCGCCGATACCCGTGAAGTGAATGTGCATGAGTCGCCGACTCTCCGAAAAGTGGTAACTTTGGTGTCAGCAAACATACGCGACCGCGCATGGCGGTGCGTCGAACATCTGCTAAGGGGCGACCATGACCTTCTTCCGACTCGCTGTCTGCACTGTCATCCTCACAATCAGCGCTCATGCACAGTATTGGGTTCAGACTACCGGCCCATCGGCGCCAACGGTGTGTCTTGCAACCAACTCCAAGGGGCATGTATTTGCCGGCACTGCGTTCAGCAAGGTCTATCGTACCACTGACGGTGGGCTGAATTGGGAGCCGTTCGACAACGGGATCTTTGATGGCATCAACTTTACGACGATCTCGCAGATTCGCGTGGCCCCGAATGATGTCCTCTACGCCGCAGTCTATGGCAAGGGTATCATGCGGTCCGACGATAACGGCGAGACGTGGAAGCTGCTGAATCTGAATATCAACAATGTCTCTGCGACAGGTCGTTTCTTTGTTGACCTCAAGCGTCAATCGTCCGGCAAGCTGACAGTGTTTGCCGCATATGACGGCGGACCGACGGCCATGTTCATGCGAATCTCGGAGGATGGCGGCGAGACATTCACGGATGTATCCCGTTCGAACATTCCTACGCAGGCCTCGTCGATCTTTGGTGTGTTCATGACGCCGAACTCCGACAAGCTCTTTGTGCTGGTCAATTATAACAAGGGCCTCTATCGCACGACCGATCGTGGAGGAAGCTGGCGTCGTATCGACACGGACGCTTCATCGGGCGAGAGCGACGATACGTTCAAGTCGGCAGCGTTCGATGAAAAGGGTCATCTGTATGTTGGCCGTAATGCACTGCCGGGTTCGACCCGCACACCCAATGCGGTGGTGATGAAGTCCACCAACGATGGGGAATCATGGACCTATCTTACCAGTGGCTGGGACAATCGGGATATCACAAACAATCGAATCAGCTCGATCGTGGTTGGAAAAAGTGGCCGCATCTGGGCTACGCTCGAAAAGGCCTCCGGACCATTTCTCAGCACCGATTACGGTGCTACGTGGACCGCCATCAAGGATGGCTTTGAGGGCGATGACGGCGCAGCCTCTTCTGTTATCATTGCCTCGGATGGTGCCGAGTACATTGCTCCGATCTCTGGTTTCGTCATGCGCCATCCGGGCGTGACATCGGTTAACGAGATCCCGTCATCATTGCAGGCTTTGGCCTACCCGAATCCGGCTTCTGATCGACTTCGAGTAGAACTTGGTGCAAACGTCGTCGGCCAGGTCGAGGTCGATCTTATCGACGCATCCGGACGGAGTGTTCTTCCGACGCATTCCACGATGACGGATCCGGCGACGGTCACTACGCTGTGGCTGTCGACGGACAATCTGCCTTCGGGCATGTATTCTGCGGTTGTGCGCTCACAGGGCGGCGTGCGAACTATCCCGGTCGCCGTCGTTCGCTGATCGTCTTTCACAAGTTGAACCGACGCCGCTGTGCCCCACGGCGAAGTTCACTTTCTGCGCAGGTCGGTGATCTTCGTGATCCACCACTGCCCATCCTTGCGAAGCGTACCAAACTGCATCTTGCGGATGTAGTCCAACGTGATCGTCACATCGTGGACCGATTCCGAGACCGTGTCAATACGCGTCTCCGAGATCGGGATGCCTGCCATCACCGATCGCCAGCGAACAAGATCGTCGGCCAGCTCGTACTTCTCAACGGCAAGCAGGGGGCGACCCGAGCCGCTTACCATGAGCTCCGTTGCTGCTGTGGTGTTACCGCTGTCGATCTCAGCCTTGAAGACATGCACTACTCCGGCGGACGAGCGCTGACTTCGCTCAATGACGGTCGGGCGTCGTGTGCTCGTTCCGATCACGAAGAGCTCGCAACCCGAAAGAGCGATGGTTAATGCCGTCATGGCGATGGTGCGACGCAAGTGCATATTCCTTACTGACCAATTCGATCAATGATGTGGGTGAAGGCATCTAAAAAGCCGGATGTGATGCGCTCGACGGGATGTGTCATCCCAAATGTGTGCGTTGTGTTGTCGATGACGACAAGGTTGGCTCCACCGGGAGCGTGGGACGCAAGGGTCTGAACCTCCGCAATCGGCACGGTAAGATCCTGTGCTGCGTGAATGAAGAGCATCTGCCGATCGAGGCGTTGAACAGCGGCCGTTAGTGAAAGTCGAGCCTCGTTGTTCTCGACGTCGTCCAAAAAGGAGGAGTCAATACGAACTGTCTGACCGGTGCGTTGATTGTTGACCTCGACATGCCCGGCCTGACGCCAAGCGGCCGCCTGGCGCGGCGTCCAGCGCGTCCAGTTACCAACCGAATTCAGGCCGATCACAGTGAGCCACTTGGCAAACTCCGAACCACTTTCCACAATTTCACGTCCGGCAACCTGAGCGATACCTCCGCCGCGGGAGTGTCCCACGATGGCAAGACGTCCGTTCCAGCAAGCGCGAAGTGCAGAGAACTCATCATGTGTCTGGATCTGCTGCAGCAGATCATGCACATCGTCGACCTCACACGTTAGTGTGTTACTGGCGAAGTCGTCGGGCCTTTGAACCAGCCACGAGGTGTTATCCATTCCGTTAAGCGAGAAGCACATTCGGATGGCAATCATATCGCTGGCGGCAACACCTTGAGCGATCCACGGAAGAAAGCCGTAGTTGCGGAATCCCTTGTGTCCATGCAGAATCACCACTAGGGGCCATTGGCCATCGGCGGAGGTCGGAATGGTCACGGTCGTATGAAGCGCCCGAGCATGTCTGTTGGGGACGCTGACGACAGATTCGACGATCATGGGGTGTCCTCCTGACCCGACAGAAGGTCCGGCCGGCGCAGGCGCGTTCTTTCGAGCGCCTGCTCTTTGCGCCACTGGCGAATCATGGCATGATTGCCGCTCAATAGAACATCCGGCACCTTGTGTCCCCGGAAGTCAGCCGGTTTGGTGTACAGTGGCGCATCCAGAAGACCGTTCATGAAGGAATCCTCAAGAACGCTTTCGGCATCACCCACAACGCCGGGAACGAGCCGAACGATGGCATCGGTAAGAACTGCGGCGGCGATCTCGCCCCCTGTCAGCACATAGTCACCGACGGAGATCTCTCGCGTTACCAGCAGATCCCTGATCCTTTGGTCGATGCCCTTGTAATGTCCACACAGCAGGATGATCGATCGCTTGATCGAGAGGTCATTGCAGGTCTTCTGATCAAGGACGTGCCCTTCCGGACACAGAAAGATGATCTCATCGTAGTCATGCTGGGCAGTAAGCGCTTCGATGCACCGAAACACGGGATCGCACTGAATCACCATTCCGGCACCGCCGCCGTATGGCGTGTCGTCGATATGCCGGAAGGCATCGGTGGCGTAATCGTGCAGGTTATGCAACGTGATGCTGGCAAGCCCCTTTTGGCGGGCACGTCCGACGATCGACGTTGAGATGAATGACTCAAGGATCTGTGGGACGACGCAGACGATATCGATACGGATCGGCGCCTCAGGAGTCATCGCGCTCTCCTTCCGCAGAATCCACATCGGCAAGGCCCGGCAGAAGGCGCACCGTGATGCGACGATTCGGCAGATCTACATTCAGGACCACGTCGTTGATGACTGGCAGAGGGATCGTTCGTCCGCCGTCGGCGGTCACAACCCACACATCATTAGCAGGCATGAGCCACACGTCGGATATTGTTCCGAGCAGGGAGCCCTGTTCGTCGAAGACACTGCAGCCTTCGACATCGCCGATGCGATAGCGCTGTGATTGGTCGATACCGACATCGGCCGACCGAGCGTAGACGGCCTGGTCGATCAATGGCGTGACGGCTTCAGCCGTCGTGACGCTACGAAGCCGGAGAGTTGTGCGATTCGGCATTGAGCTGAACTCTTCCACCTGATACACGGTGGTGAAATCGCGACTATACCCGATGGCAACCTCGGACCCTCTGAGGAGGGGGCGAGGCATGGCAACCACGTCCGTCAGGACCATCGTTCCGTCAAGACCGTGGGACCGCGTGACGACGCCGAGATACTCGTCGAATGTGCTCATGTCGGGCAGCAACCCTTACGTCTGTTCAGCCCCGTACCCTGTCAGCCCAGGTACGTACGCAGAGCCTTGCTGCGGGAGGCGTGACGAAGACGGCGAATGGCCTTCTCCTTGATCTGGCGAACGCGCTCGCGCGTGAGGTTGAACTTTTCGCCGATCTCTTCCAGCGTCAGGGCCTGCTGATCATCCAAACCGAAGTACAGTCGGATAACCTCGGCTTCGCGCTCGCTGAGAGTGTTGAGAACCTGTTGGACTTCCACGCGCAGAGATTCGCGCATGAGCTCGCTATCCGGCGGTGGCTGCTGATCATTCGGAAGAATGTCGAGCAGTCGGTTGTCTTCGCCTTGCACGAACGGCGCGTCCACCGATAGGTGACGTCCGGAGATCTTGATCGTTTCGGAGATCTCGGCGATCGACATTTCGAGTTGCTCTGCAAGTTCGGCGGCGGTCGGTTCACGCTCGTACTGTTGCTCGAGTTCCGAAAACTTCTTGCCGATCTTGTTGAGTGCACCAACGCGGTTCAGTGGAAGACGCACGATGCGCGACTGTTCGGCCAGCGCCTGAAGGATGCTCTGACGGATCCACCACACCGCATACGAGATGAACTTGAAACCACGCGTCTCGTCGAAGCGCTTGGCGGCCTTGATAAGGCCAAGGTTCCCTTCGTTGATGAGGTCACCCAGGGAGAGACCCTGATTCTGGTATTGCTTGGCCACGGATACCACGAAGCGAAGGTTCGCCTTGACGAGGCGCTCGAGAGCCTGCGCACCTTCAAATCCGCCCTTGCGGATGGTCTGGGCAAGAACGATCTCATCGTCACCCGTCAGAAGGTCGACGCGACCGATCTCCTGCAGGTACTTGTCAAGTGACTGGCTTTCGCGATTGGTGTACTGTTTCGTAATCCTCATGGAAGGCTTTCCGTGGCGTGTTCTTTTGTGGTATGGAACGGTGGGTGCCAGCGCGGCGGACGTCACGACGATGATGAATCAACCTTCGTGCATTCCGGCGAGGGCTGCAAAATTAGTGATCTGCGGGCAATTGTGATGTCAGCAATTGCCGATACTGCTCGGTGCGCAGGATCTCAATGGCACAATTCACCGATGGTGTGAGCGGAACAAAAAATCTATCGCGTTCCCTGGCTGTTGCAAAGCGTGTGCGCACCTCAACGTCGAGCAGGCGCAGGATATCGCTCTGCTGGCGTCTGATCGACTGGATCTGGTCGCGCTCGAATAAGCGGCGAGCCCCCTCCAAAGCGGAGATCGACGATTTGGGCATCTTGTTCTGGGAGGCCAGCTCCTCGACGCCGGCGATACCTTCGAGCAGGCGACTGCGCCGGCGGGGCGGCTGCTGTTCGACGAATCGAACGAAACCATCGAGCAATTTGCCATCGGCCATGAATCCGGTCTCGATCGACGTCATTCCGGCGGCCGTGCGCGTGGCGAATCTCTGAATGAGGTTTGAGGCCATCAGTTCGGCCACGAGCGGCGAAAAGAGCGAATCCGAGACCGTCATGTCCGGGTCGATTCCATGCGTTGCCGAAACACGGCGACCCCTGGCGGTCCGGTATGTGGTGGTGTCCTGCTCATCGCGATCCGTGCGATAGTTCCGTCGTTGGATGCACCTGCCGGAGGGGGTGTAATATCGTGCCGTTGTGAGCTTCAGTACGGCATTCTCGCCAAGCGGGAAGATGGACTGGACAAGCCCCTTGCCAAATGAACGAACGCCCACGACCACTGCGCGATCCAGATCCTGCATGGCTCCTGCCACGATCTCGCTGGCACTTGCAGATCCCTCGTTGATCAGCAGAACCAGTGGCACATCGGGCTCGACAGGTTGGTTCTCTGATCGATACTCCACGAAAGAGTCGTCATAGCGTCCGCGCGTGGAAACGACCGGACTGCCAACGGGCACGAAGGTCTCCACCACGTCGATCGCAGCTTGCAGAAGTCCACCCGGGTTGTCGCGCAGGTCCACCACCAGCCCCTTGAGAGCTGACCTAGATCGAAGTGCGGCGATGGCCTGGCGAAGTTCCTTGCCGGACTTGCGAGTGAAGCGCTCCAGGCTGATGTAGCCGATGTTGTTTGGCAGCATATCGGAATATCCGATCGATGCAAGGTCGAGCTCTGAACGCTGCAAGTCAAACGCCAGCGTGTCGCTCCGACCCTCACGAAGGATCTTCAGTCGCGACGTTGATCCGGCCCTACCTCTTGTAAGGGGGCGCAGGTTTCCCGACTGCATGGTGTCGGTTCGCACGCTGTCGATGGCCAGGAGCTGATCTCCGATGCGAATGCCAGCCTTGCGTGCGGGGCCGGCTTCACGCACGTCGGTGATGGTCAGAACACTGTCAGGATTGGACACCGTGATGCCAAAGCCGACATACGAGCCGGTGGTCACCGACTCTATCTCGTCGGTCTCGTCGTCGACATAGTACTCACTGTACGGGTCGAGGTACCCCAGCATGGCACCCACGCCAACGTCGGCCAGTTCGGTAGGATTGACATTGTCGACATAGCGAGTATTGATCTCGCGAAAGACTGCGTTAAGCGTCTCCAGCGCCTTGGAAAGACGCTGGTAGGTTGAGTCATCATCTCGGGCACCTGAGGCGCGGACGGCGAGCGCGCAGATCGCCGCTAGGATGATGAGCAAGCGCCTCATACTGTCAGACGAGAGGCGATCTCGGAGCCAAGCATGGCCGCAGGTATGCGGATCTGCTGCATGGAGTCCCGGTCCCGCAACGTAACTGTGCCGTCAGAAATGGTCTGACCGTCGACGGTGACGCAGTAGGGGGTTCCAACCTCGTCCTGACGTCGATAGCGACGCCCGATCGCACCGGAAGTGTCGTAGTCGACCCTGAACTGCTTCTGCAGGTCCGCGACGATCGCATTGGCGGCCTCAGGCATTCCGTCCTTGTTTACCAGCGGCAGCACGGCAACAGTGACCGGGGCCAGCTGCGGCTTGAGACGAAGAACTGCACGCGTCTCCGATCCACCGTCACCATTGGGAATCTCTTCCTCGGCATAGGCGTCACACAAGACGGCCATGAATGTGCGTGTAGCACCAACTGCCGTTTCGATCACGTAGGGAACAAACCGCTCCTTGGTGGCCGTGTCAACGTATTCAAGCTTCTTGCCGGAGAACTCCTGATGGCGGCCAAGATCGAAGTCTGTCCGCGAGTGAATACCCTCGACCTCGCCCCATCCGAATGGAAAGAGGTACTCGATGTCCTCGGCTGCTGCCGCATAGTGTGCAAGCTTTTCATGGGGCTTGCGCTTTAAGCGCGAGGCATCAATGCCAAGTGTCTCAACAAACCAGTTCCAGCGGGCCATGCGCCAGTGCTCAAACCATTCGTTTTCGGAGCCGGGCTTGACGAAGAACTGCATCTCCATCTGTTCGAACTCTCTCGTGCGGAAGAGAAAGTTCTTGGTGTTGATCTCATTGCGGAAACTCTTACCGATCTGGGCGATACCGAACGGCGGCTTCATACGTGAGGATTCCATCACGTTCTTGAAGTTCACAAAGATGCCTTGAGCTGTCTCCGGACGCAGGTACACAACGTTGGCGGCATCGGCAACAGGACCGACGTGTGTCTCGAACATCAGGTTGAAGTTCCTCACGTCCGTCCAGTCCGTTGTTCCGCTGATCGGATCGGGAATGGAGTTAGACATGATGATGGCATGCAGGTCATCGTTCGAGTTTGCTGAATTGAGCGCGTGCTCAACGGCGTCGGCCTGCTCCGTCTTACCCTTGTTGCGCAGCCGTGTGATAAAGTCCTCGATCAGATTGTCGGCTCGATGGCGCGACTTCGACGTCTTGTTGTCGATCATCGGATCCGAGAATTGCTGCAGGTGGCCTGAGGCTTCCCAGACGCGCGGATGCATCAGGATCGACGAGTCGATGCCGACGATGTCCGGACGAAACGTCATGGCCTTCCACCACGAGTCCTTGATGTTTCGAAGGAGCTCGACCCCCAGGGGACCAAAATCCCAGCAGCCATTCAGGCCTCCGTAGATCTCGGATGACTGGTAGACAAATCCCTTCCGCTTGGAAAGAGACAGAATTGCATCGATGGACGTTGTTGAGGCCATACCCGTAGTATACGTGACGGAAAGAGCGTGAAAATACGAAGTCCACCTCGTTGCGTAGTTTTGGCGGTTCTGTCACGACCTTTTGGATTGCCGTGCGTACGTTTTACTTGCGTTCAGCCTGGGTGCTGATGTCGGTCTTCGCTCTTCTTGCCGCAGTGGCGGCAAGCGTCTCGGCACAAATGCCGTCGGCCAAGGATAAGATCGCCTTTCAGCCAATTCCGGCATGCTCGCTCAAGGCCGGTGATACGGCCACCATCATCGTCAAGGCACGCATCGCCAAGCATTGGCACAGCTACGGCCTGACGCCGGCTGTGGGCCCGGATGGACTGGGTCCGGATGCGACGGTCATCTCGGTTGGCCCGTCAAACACCCTAAAGCTTGCTGGTAAGCCCCGTATCCTGAAGGGGGCTCACTCGGCCTTCGACAAGACCTGGGAGACCACCGTTGAGGAGCTCTCGGGCTCGGTCGAGATCGCCGTGCCCGTGCGTGCGGCAGCCACCCTGCCGGTGGGTTCGCACAAGGCTTCGGTAACGGTCACCATGCAGCTGTGCGACACGTCGGCCTGCCTGCCGTCGGAGGACATGCCGCAGAACGTCGGTGTTGTCATCACTGGCGTGGCGAGCGGTAGTGCCGATACGTCAGATGCAGCGTCGGCGACGTCTTCAACGCAAGGCGGCACCGTCTCGGCCGCAACCTCGTCGGCCCCGGTCGTCGAAGATGCTCAGAGCGAACTCGAAGGCGAAAAGCGCAAAGGACTATTCAGCTTCTTCCTTTATGCTATGGGCGTGGGTTTTCTTGCTCTCCTGACGCCGTGCGTGTTCCCGATGATCCCGATCACGGTTTCTTTCTTCACCAAGCGACACGAGAAGCATCGCGGCTCGGGTATGCGCGACAGTGCTCTGTTCGGCCTCGGCATCATATCAACATTCACAGCCGTCGGCATCGTGGCATCGGTGGTCTTTGGCGGTACGGCTGTTCAGGATCTGGCTGCCAATCCGTGGATGAATCTCGGTATTGGTCTTCTGTTCATGATCCTGGCCTTCAACCTGTTCGGATCGTTTGAGATCCAGGTGCCGGTCTCGATCATGAACGCGTTGAACAAGAAGTCGCAGGGTGATGGAACCTTCTCCATCCTGCTGATGGGGCTAACCTTCTCGCTTACCTCGTTCACGTGCACGGTGCCGTTTGTGGGCACGCTTCTGCTGAGTGCCTCGGGAGGCGACTATCTGTATCCTGCTGTTGGGACCTTCGGATTTGCGACCGCATTTGCCATACCATTCGTCATCCTCTCGATGTTCCCGTCGCTGCTTGTTCGTTTGCCTCGGGCAGGGGGCTGGATGAACAACCTGAAGGTTGTGATGGGCTTCCTCGAGATCGCAGCGGCCGTGAAGTTCTTTTCCACGGCCGAGTTCATCTTCGGTCTGGGTCTGCTTCCACGTGAGGTCTTCCTTGCAATCTGGGCTGGCGTGTGCCTGTTGATCATGTTGTACCTGCTTGGTACGTTCCGTATGACGCTTGACACGCCCGTCGAACGCGTCGGAGGGATCCGCGCACTTTTCGCCGTCGTATTTGCCACATTCACCATGTGGTTCACGGCCGGGATGCTTGGTAAGCCCCTTGCCGCCGATCTCGAAGCGTTGCTGCCGCCGGAAAACTATCATCAACTTCTTGATGAAATGAACGGAGCACCTCCGATGCAGGGATCCGTGGTTCCGACGAGCGCAGGTTCGGAATCCGGGCATGCCGGTCTGACCTGGCTGAATGATCTCGAAAAGGCCAAGAAGCTGGCCAAGCAGCAGGGCAAGCCCATCTTTATCGACTTCACCGGATTTGCCTGTGTGAACTGTCGACTGATGGAGAAGGAAGTGTTCCCTCGCCCCGAGGTCGTCGATCAGTTCAAGAAGTTCGTCCTTGTGCAGCTCTACACCGATCGGAAGTCCGAGCCGTACATCACCAATCAGAACATCCTGAAATCGTACGGAACGGTGGCCAATCCCCTGTACGTGATGCTTACGTCCGACGGTAGTTATGTGGCCCAGTCGGGGTTCCAGACGCAGTACCGCTCCGACCCGTCGACCTTCATTGCCTTCCTGTCAAAGGCGCTCTGATGGGTGCCGTGTCGATCCTCCCGGTCACACCCGAGCGGTTTGCCGACCTGGTGGCGCTGATCGACATGCTGGCCGAGTATGAGAATCTGCAGCCGCCAAGCCTCGAGGCGCGTGCGCGGTTGCTCAATGATATCTGTGGCCCAGCGCCGCGCATCGAGGCGGTTCTTGCTGTCGATGACGCGGACATGGCCTGTGGCTATGCCATCACGCTGGAGACCTACTCATCATTTCTTGCGCTGCCGACGATGTACCTCGAAGACATCTTCGTGCGCGAAGACGCTCGAAGTCGGGGCGTTGGCTCTGCCTTATTCGATCACGTCGTGCAGACCGCCCGCAACCGTGGGTGCGGACGCGTCGACTGGCAGGTACTTGATTGGAACAAACTGGCGCGCGATTTCTATGAGCGCCGCGGTGCTACGTTCATGAACGAGTGGATGCTCTACCGCATCGACCTTACGGCCTCGTCAGAGTAACAAGCAGGTTGTCTATCAGGCGCGTCGTGCCGAGTCGGGCCGCAATGAGCAACGCCACGGTCGATCCATCGCTGAGGGCCTCGGATCTGCGCAGCGTAACGGCATCTACCGCCACCGCATAGTCGAGACTGAGCCTCGGAACCTGTCCGAGAACTTCATGCATGGTCTGCTCGACGCGATCGAGATCCCGGCAGCCCCCTTCAAGAAGATCGCTGCCTGCCTTCAGAGCGGCATAGATGATGGGCGCATCGCGGCGATCATCGGCCGAAAGGTAGATGTTGCGTGAGCTGCGGGCAAGGCCATCCTCTTCGCGCATGGTGGGGAGCGTTTCGATGCGAACACGGGCCACGTCGGCAAGGGGCGAGGCACCGACCATTTGCCTGATGACCAGTGTCTGCTGATAGTCTTTCTGACCAAAGTAGGCCACGTCGGGCAGCATCGCCTCGAACAGGCGCGACACGACCGTGGCGACCCCATCGAAGTGCGTGGGCCTTGAAGCTCCCTCAAGGACATCGGTGACGCCCGACACATGTATGCTTGAGCGTGGTCCCTCGGGATACATCTCCTCGACAGAGGGAGCAAAGACGTGTGTGCCGCCGGCAGAGCGCACGATCTCGAGATCCCGTTCAAGATCCCGCGGATATCGGGCGAAATCTTCCTTCGGTCCGAACTGCGTTGGGTTGACGAAGATCGACACCACTACCATCGGATGGTTCCGGGCAGCGTGGCGGATCAGCGATGCATGCCCTTCATGCAGATATCCCATCGTTGGCACGCAGCCAATGGTCAGCCCCTGTGCAGAAGCCCCCCGGGAAACTTTCTGCATGGCATCAATTGTCTCTATGATGTTGATGTCACGTTTGGCCGTCATGTTGCTCGAAGATATCGACAGCTCAAACAATTATTCACGTTTGGTAATCCCTAGATTCGCACATGCCATTACCTATTGACCGCGCGGCAATGCCGCGTCTCGACGCAGATGCCGTCGCATCCATGAAGCTGATCAACGTACCCGGTGATCACATGTTCATTGCCGAGTACTCTCACGGCGAATGGAGAAAGGCGCGTATTCAGGCCTACCGTCCGATCCCGTTTTCGCCCCTTGCCCTCGGGCTGCATTATGCGCAGATCGTGTTTGAAGGGATGAAGGCCTATTGCATGCAGGATGGCCGTGTGGGCGTGTTCCGCACGGGACGGCATAGTGAGCGATTCAACATCTCGTTGGAACGCATGCTCATGCCTGCGGTTCCGGCGGATCTGTTTGCCGAGGCGATCCACACGTTGGTGGATCTCGACCGTCAATGGGTACCACCGGGTCCGGACGCGTCGTACTACATCCGCCCGTTCGTGATCGCCACCGAGGAGCGCATGGGACTCAAGGCGGCCGACGAGTTCTCGTTCATGGTCGTGGGTGGCCCCTTCAAGCCTGTGTACACAAAGCCTCTGCGCGTTAAGGTGGAGCGCGAGTTCACGCGAGCAGCACCCGGCGGTACCGGGTACGCTAAGTGTGCCGGCAACTATGCCGCGGCAATGTATCCGACCAAGTTGGCTCAGGATGCGGGCTTCGATCAGGTGATCTGGACCGATGCAAAGTCGCATGAATACGTCGAAGAATCCGGCACCATGAATCTGATGTTCTTTATCGACGGCGCACTCGTGACGCCGCCCACGGGAGATACCATCCTGAAGGGCGTTACGCGAGAGAGCATCATTCAGATCGCGCGTGACCTTGGGTATGACGTTGTGGAGCGACCTGTTTCGGTTGATGAGCTGGGTGAAGGCATCGCCTCCGGCCGCGTGACCGAGGCCTTTGGCGCAGGCACGGCTGCTTCCGTGGCACCGATCGAAACGATATCCATCGATGGACAGGAACACAAGCTGAAGGTCGATCCTGATTGCCGGATGTATGCTCTGAAGTCAAGACTCAACGACATTCGTTTCGGTCGCGCTGAAGATGTGCACGGCTGGATGACGATCGTCGACGGCACGGCACGATAGACCATACGTGTGAGCATGGACGCAGAGACCAAACCACCGGTCATCCTGCCTCTGCAGTACGTCAAGGGGGTGGGACCACGTCGTGCAGAGGCGCTTGCCAAGGAGGGCATCGTCACGTATGCCGACATGATCTACGCCGTCCCAAGGGCATACATTGATCGCACGGTGGCCGAGAGCATAGCCGGCCTCCGTGAACGCTATCGTGCCCCCGACATTTGGT
>VERF01000078.1 GCA_018882895.1 Candidatus Kapaibacterium sp. | reverse complement strand
AACGGAAAACCGTCGACCATGGATCGATACCTGGCACCCACCAATAAGTCGAGTGATCTACACGGCGGGTGGTTCAAGACAGAAGTCAAAACAAGCCTATATCAGGGTAAATATGCATGACAAGTCCGCACGTCCACGACCTTTCGTACGCGTGGATCGATTCGATTTCGCTACATCAGACCGAGAGCTGCAAAATGCTCAGTGGCTTTCGTACAATGAGTCAACAATGGCCGGACGGTACAATGCTGCTTCGCCTTCCATGACGAGTTGTCGGTTGCGTGTACAATCTATTCCTTCAGCAAGGGGCATCAGCATCACGAACCAGTCTGCTATGCCCGCTTCCACTATCCAGATTGCAGATGTGCAGGGCCACGTGGTCTGGAAATCCGAGAATCTCCCGGTCAACACGGATGTAATCGCACCTACCGGTCCGGGTCTCTTCATCGTATCTGCGCGATCAGGCGAATTGGCTACGTGTTCCCAAACAGTTGCTGTTCCAAGCAATCAGTAGGAGAACGTAAGAATCCCGAAGAACTGTCTTGAGCAAACGCCCGAGCTCATCTGCGAGGAGGTCTGTTGTTCGCTTGCTTCTTCGCCACTCTTTCCCCGGGCCAAGGCCCGGGGGCTATTTAGCCTTTCATCGCATTTCGCACTGCCTCGTCCACGCTATCGGCGAACTGGGCGAAGTTGTCTTCAAAGAGGCGCACGAGGTGTGATGCCTGCTTGTCGTAAGCGGCGGTATCGGCCCAGGTGTTGCGAGGGTTAAGGACTTCTGTCGGAACGTCAGGACATGACGTTGGGATGCTCAGATTAAAGAATGCGTCCTTGACGAATTCCACGTTGTCGAGCTGACCCGTGAGGGCGGCGCGAAGCATGGCGCGTGTGTGCTTGATCTTCATACGCGAGCCGACGCCGTAGGGGCCGCCGCTCCAGCCGGTGTTGACCAGCCACACGTGCGAGCCGTGGGTGTTGATCTTGTCACGCAGCAGGTTCGCATACACACTCGGATGGTGCACCATGAAGGGGGCTCCGAAGCATGTAGAGAAGGTTGCTGATGGTTCCTTGACGCCTTCTTCGGTGCCGGCAACCTTTGCGGTGTAGCCCGAAAGGAAGTGGAACATGGCCTGCTCCGGCGTCAGACGTGCGATCGGAGGCATCACGCCAAAGGCATCTGCTGTAAGGAAGACGATGTTCTTTGGGTGGCCGCCACGATTACCGTCCGCGATGTTCGGGATGCGTTCGCGGGTGTACGATGCGCGCGTGTTCTCGGTGTACTTCTGCGAGTCGAGGTCGATGACGCGTGTCTCTTCATCAATGTCCACGTTCTCGAGGATCGTTCCGAAGGTGCGCGTAAGATTGAAGATGATCGGCTCTGCTTCGGCGTTCAGGTTGATCACCTTGGCGTAGCAGCCCCCTTCATAATTGAACACACCATCGTTGCTCCAGCCGTGCTCGTCGTCGCCGATAAGGGCGCGCTCCGGATCCGTCGAGAGCGTGGTCTTGCCCGTTCCGGACAGACCGAAGAACAGGGCTGTGTCGCCCTGCGGTCCGATGTTTGCCGAACAGTGCATGGACATGATGCCGATCTTCGGCATCAGGTAGTTCAGGACGGTGAAGATCGACTTCTTGTTCTCGCCGGCATAGGAGGTGCCGCCGATCAGGACGAGTTTCTGCTTGAAGCTCAGGATAATGAACACCTCGCTGAGCGTTCCGTCGATCTCGGGGATCGACTTGAAGCCCGGCACCGTTACCACCGTGAAGCCCGGCAAGAAGTTATCCAGCTCATCCTCCGTAGGCTGAATGAACATGTTCTGCACGAACAACGAATGGTAGGCCTCTTCTTGGATGAAGCGCACAGGGAGCGCATGCGATGGATCGGCACCGGCGATCAGGTCCTGCACGTACACGTCCCGACCCTGCAGGTATGCAAATACGCGGCGCTTGAGCGCATTGAACTTGTCCTCGGCAAACGGTTTGTTTACCTTGCCCCACCACACGTCGGCCTTGGTGTCATCTTCCTCGACAACGAACTTGTCGTTGGCCCGGCGCCCTGTGTAAGGAACCGAATTCACGCACAACGCCCCATGCTCGGACAAGATCCCCTCTTCGTACATGAGTGCCTGCTCCACCAGCTCCGGTGCCGTCAGGTTGTAGTGTACATCACCGAGGTTGTGAAGCCCCATTTCGTTGAGCTGATTGTCGAGAGAGTTGCTGCTCATGCGAAGGATCTTTCGAAAGGTGTACGATAGTGGTGCGGAATCACGGGCAAATATCGGGCTTTTCGGCGAAGGAATACGTATGACGTCGTACCTCACTTCTGAGGAAATCCTCGCCGACGTTGGGCACGTGATCTCTCTGATTGCTGCAGAAGGGGGCGAGGTGTCGCCCTCTCTCATCGATCGCGTCCGTAGGGAACATCCTGATCAGCACCGTGCCGGCCTTGTGGTCGAACTCGCCCTCGGCACAATGCGCGCAGGTCAGATGGGCAAGGGGCGAGCAGAGTGGCTGTTTACGCGTCGAATGGCAGAGCAAGCCACGCACCCGGTCATCGCCGCCTACCACGCAGAACGCTTTGCAGAGTGCCGACACGTCGTTGAGATCTGCACCGGTGCGGGTATGGACGCGGTGGCTCTGTCCGCAGTCGTTCCACAGGTCACCAGTTACGAGGCCGACGAGACGACGCATGCGATCGTGGCGGGGAACGTCCAACGCAGCGGCATTGCCTCTATTGATCTGCGATGCCAGTCATGGCCGGAACCCTTGGACCCGTCCTATGACGCTGTCTGGGCCGACCCGTCGCGCAGAAGCGAGCGCGGGCGGCTGCGCGTGGCAGATGCGTATGAGCCACCCCTTTCAAGCATCCCGAAAGACGTTCTGTGTGGCATCAAGATCGGTCCGGGCGATGAGGTCAGCCCGGATGCCGAGAAGAAGTTCTCCAGTGAGTACATAGGTTTTGGGGATGAGTGCCGCGAGCGCATACTGTGGTCAGCCGAGGCCGGCAGGCGCCCCTTGGTGACGCTGCTTGATGGTTCGGGTACTCGTGAATCGTGGACGCCACAGGGTCCTGCCCAGGCGCCTATCGTGCGCGAAGGAGGATTTCTCATCGAGCCTCATAACGCCGTCATCGCCTCCGGAAGCGTCGGCGCCTTCTTCGTTGAAAAGGGGGCTGGCGTGCTGGACCCGCGCATCGGATACGGTGTCGTCGATAAAGAGCCCCCTTCGTCTGCATGGTATCGGGCATATCGGATCGAAGCTATTGAGACCGGCACGTCCATACGCCGAATGCAGGATGCAGTGCGCCAGCGAGGGTGGGGCAATGGGACGATCATCAAGAAACGCGGTTGGGATCAGGATCCGGAGCAGGTACGACGCAGGCTCTCGTTCACCGACGGCGGCCTGCCGGGCGTGATCATCGTTGCCCGAGTTGGAACCGGGCACGTGACGGTTTACGCTACGACTTGCGAAGCGCGTCGCGAATCTCCGTCAGGAGCTTGACCTCGTCCGACGGTTCGGGCGGTGCTTCCGGAGTGGCTTCGTCCTGACGTCGCTTCATCGTATTCATGGCCTTAACCACAGCGAACATGGCAATGGCAATGATGAGGAAGTTGATGATCGCCTGGATGAACTTGCCCCAGCTCAGTACCACAGCCCCCTTGCCATCGGGTCCGGCCGCCTTGAGTGTCGTGACAATATCCGCGAAGTTGATACCGCTCAGCACCATGCCGATAGGCGGCATGATGATGTCCTGAACGAGTGAATTGGTGATCGATCCAAAGGCACCGCCGATTACAACACCGACGGCCAGGTCGATAACGTTGCCTCGCGAGGCAAACTCTTTAAACTCAGATACGATGCTCATGCACGAATGTAGAGGATTTCCCCTCCGATTCGGCACGTCCGCAGGTTGCGGCAAGGTGTTTCCGTAGTTCGCCCCGTTGCTCAGGGGTCATCTCTGCGCACTTCCGCTCCACACTGGTGTCAGACGTCTGGCGCTGCTTGGCAAGGGGGCGTGCCCCGCTGCCGTACTTGACAGCGAAGATTATCACGTAGGCGAATGCCGTGATGCCAACGCCCTCGAGAAAGCGCAGCGGCTCTCCGCCGCGCCCGTCCATGAGGGAGTTCCACATGTATGCCACGGCCGCCCCATTAACGACCAACAGCCCGCCGATGCTGAAGATATACATCATCGTGCGGGCTGTTGTTGTCGTTAGAATCGACATGTCGTGGAGTTAGTCATTGATGTTGTCGTACAACGCCTGAAGCTTCTTGCGAAGGTACAGGACGGCGTAGCGTTTGCGGGCCAGAAGAGTGTTGATGTTAACACCAATCTCTTCGGACATCTCCCTAAACGAAACTCCTTCGAATTCATTTTTGACGAAGACCCACTTTTGCTCCGGCGGGAGCTCGTCGAGACCCTCGAGAACAGCCTGCCAGATCGTCTCGCGTACCAAGTCCTGCTCGGGTGAGTAGCTGTAGTCGCCCAAGAAGCGCTCTACCGTGTCCATGCCCTCTTCGTGCTGCTCGTTCGTGCCGAGATCGGCAAACGTATCGGCCTTCTTCTTTCGATATGAGTCGATGATGCGGTTCCGAACCGACGTGAAGACCCAAGAAGCCAGGTTGTCGATTGGCTTGTTGACGTCTTTGGATGCTGCCAGAACGTTGGTAAAAACGTCCTGAAGGATATCCTCGGCGTCCTCCTGATTACGGACGCGCTGGCGGATGAATCCGAGATACTTGTTCCGATCTGTGCGGAACAGCTGTTCGATCTGCAGTGCGAGATCCATAGCACTACCTCCGTTTGTGGTGATATCTGTGTTGTGCCGATTCTGGCGAACGATGCCCGTCTTACGACGGAATTCAGCGCTTTGCATGGCAACTCCTGCTAAGTGGTGTCGTCAAAGTCTGCCAGAATGGCAGTTTTCTGTAAAAACGACGTAGCAGTTATGCCATGTTGTCCTGAATCGGTTAGAAACTCAGCTTGTAGGAGGTAGTGGTATTTCTATGCCAAACTTTCGTGTGTTGGAGATCGCTCGCTCGTAGCCGGCATCGGCGTGCCGCAAGATGCCCATTAAAGGGTCGTAAGTCAATACCCGTGCCAACTTTTCCGCGGCGGAATTAGTTCCATCAGCAACGACAACCATTCCGGCGTGGAGGGAGAGTCCCATTCCAACGCCCCCGCCGTGGTGCAGCGACACCCAGGTGGCGCCGCCAACGGCATTGAGGGCAAAGTTCAGGTGAACCCAGTCAGCTACTGCATCTGACCCGTCTTTCATGGCTTCGGTTTCACGGTGTGGGGAAGCAACGCTTCCACAGTCCAGGTGATCCCGTCCGATGACGATAGGAGCCTTGACCTTTCCATCGCGCACAAGGTCATTGAACAGCTTGCCGGCCTTGGCACGTTCGCCGTAGCCCAGCCAGCAGATGCGCGCCGGCAGACCCTGGTAGCCAATGTGGTCTTGTGCTTCCCGGATCCAGCGGTGCAGCTGTTGGTTGTCGGGAAACAACTCCATGATGGCGTCATCGGTTACACGGATGTCGTCAGGATCGCCCGAAAGGGCTACCCACCTGAATGGCCCCTTACCATCGCAGAACAGTTCGCGCACAAAGGCAGGAACAAAGCCTGGGAAGTCAAAGGCATTGTTTACCCCATCGAAATCACGTGCCACGCCACGAATGTTGTTTCCGTAGTCAAATGTCACCGCACCTTTGGCCTGGAAGCCGAGCATGGCGCGCACATGTGCACCGATGCTGGCGTATGAACGCTTCAGATACTGGTCCGGATCACTGATACGCAGCGAATCAGCTTCTGCCTTGGAAAGTCCGGCCGGGTAGTAACCATTGAGCGGGTCGTGTGCCGAGGTCTGGTCGGTGACCACGTCTGGGATGATTCCACGTTCCAAAAGCGTCGGAAGGATCTCGGCAGCATTACCAACAAGGCCTATCGAAATGGGTTCGCGCCGCTGCTGATACTCGCGGATGACGCTAAGCGCCTCGTCGAGATCGTGCATCTTTCGGTCGCAATACCCATCGCGGATGCGCTTGTCGATGCGCACTTCGTCGATCTCAATGCAAAGTGCTGCCGCGCCGGCAATAGTTGCAGCAAGGGGCTGAGCACCACCCATGCCACCAAGACCTGCCGTTAGCAGGAAGCGTCCGTTGAGCGTTCCGCCAAAGTGCTGGCGGGCGCATTCGGCAAAGGTCTCGTAGGTGCCTTGCACGATGCCCTGCGTACCGATGTAGATCCACGAACCGGCGGTCATCTGACCGTACATCATCAGCCCCATGGCATCAAGACGCCGGAACTCTTCCCACGTAGCCCACTTGGGCACAAGGTTGGAGTTGGCGATGATCACGCGCGGTGCTCCGGTATGGGTCTTGACCACGCCCACGGGCTTGCCACTCTGCACGAGCAGCGTTTCATCGACATCCATGTTCCTGAGCGAGTCTAGGATCGCATCGAAACACTCCCAGTTCCTAGCTGCCTTGCCGAGTCCACCATAGACAATGAGCTCCTCGGGCTTCTCCGCATTCTGCGGGTCGAGGTTGTTCTGGATCATTCGATATGCGGCCTCGATCTCCCAATTCTTGCAGGTGAGCGTCGATCCACGGGGTGCTGTTATGATGCGGGACATGGTTAGGAAAATTACGGAAGTACTGAATTACTGAATTACGGAGTTACTGAAGTGCGGACAATCGTTTCTCGCTCTGCGTAGGCCAAGTCTCCGGGATGTCGCACGTAAAGTCTGTTGCACATTCTTCTTGTCCTTTCAAGGTGTCAACTTTTCGGGATCAGGTAGAGCCCCCTGCCGGCCAGACTGTATATCTTAGCTGGATGCTACACAGGGAACAGCTGCGACCGATCGCATACGATGGATTGGAGCGCATCGGTGCTATGGCCGATGGCGGCTACGTCGTGGACGGTCGGTTGATCGATTCGGCCACGGCAGTACTGTCGTTGGGTCTCGGTTACGAGTGGACGTTCGACGAGGCCGTCAGGGGGCGAAACCCCTCCGCCGTGATCATCGGTGTTGATCCGACGATCCAACCTGGGAAGTTCGTTGGCATGTTAATCCGGTCGATTCTTAAAGTTCCGATGTATGGACTAATTGGACAAAGAAAGGCACTCGGGCGGCATTTGAGATATGGACGCGTAGCACGGCAGTATTTTCGACTCTTTCGGGGATCCATCCGACACATCCAAAAGATGGTATCGGCGGTAGATGGTCCAAACGACATTTCGCTGCCGACGCTCATCGGGATGCTGGGCGCCGTTCCCAACCTGGGTCTGGTGGTGAAGATGGATATCGAAGGAAGCGAGTACGAGGTCATCCCCTCGATCTGTGAACACGCACATCTGGTGAGCACGCTCACGGCTGAATTTCACGATTTGACTACCAAGCCCGAGCGTTTTAACCAAGGAATTGAACGCCTGCTGGAGCACTTCCGGATCGTTCATATTCACGGAAACAACTACGCCCCCTACTCAAAAGAGCTGGACTTCCCCGATGTGGTGGAGATTACCTTCATTCACAGGGATCTGTGTCCACCCTCGTGCCAGCCGAGCTCCAAGCGGTATCCGGATGCACTGCTCGACGTGCCGAATGATCCCGAGAAAGAAGATTACGAGCTGCGGTTCTCGGCTGACGAGATCTGAGCATCGATCGCGCTGAGCGTCTCCTGGCTTAGACGTTTCTTCTCGAAGACGCCACGGAGCATCTCAAACGAATAGATGCCGGTGTCGTGCCCATCCTTCCACGATGCCTGCACACCATAGTTGCCCACCGGCGTAAGCGCGGTAAGCTCGTTCATGCCCGGTGTGAGCGTTTTCATGCCGGCAAAGACTACCTGACCCATGATTTGCTCCCCTGAACAGTAGGCGCAGGGGCAGGCTTCACGTAAGTCCGAAAGCAGAATGCAGGATTCGAATCCGTCTGACCATGAGCTGCAAAGGGTGACGGCGTTGCGGCGTTTGAGTGATAGGGGGCGAGACATGGCGCAAACTTCGCCAAGTTCTCCCGTATTTTCGAAGATGGAATCCCGATACAAATCCTTTGTTGCCGTCGAAAACCTCGCCGATCACGTCGGCCAAACGGTCACACTCAACGGCTGGGTGTATGACAAGACCGAAAAGGGCAAGCTGATCTTCATCAAGCTCCGTGACGGAAGCGGCATTGTGCAGTGTGTGCTCTTCAAGCCTAATGTGAGCGAAGAGATCGCCGCCCATGCCCATGAACTCACCCAAGAGTCCAGCGTCTCCATCACCGGAACGGTACGAGCCGAACAACGAGCCCCCTCCGGAGTAGAGCTCGACGTAACGGATGTGCGCGTGTGGCAGCTTTCGAAGGACTACCCGATCTCCCCAAAGGAGCACGGGGTAGAGTTCCTGATGGAGCACCGCCACCTGTGGCTTCGTTCGGCCCGCCAGCATGCGATCATGCGAGTGCGCGCCCGGGTGATCAAGGCCATTCGCGATTTCTTCGACGGAAATGGTTTCCGCCTGATGGATTCGCCGATCTTCACGCCGAATGCCTGCGAGGGAACGTCCACGCTGTTCGAGACGGAGTACTTCGATCTCGGCAAGGCATACCTGACGCAGTCAGGTCAGCTCTACGCCGAAGCAAGTGCCATGGCGCTCGGAAAGGTGTATACGTTCGGGCCAACCTTCCGCGCTGAGAAGTCCAAGACTCGACGCCACCTGACGGAGTTCTGGATGGTCGAGCCGGAGATGGCATACTTCGATCTGAATGACGATATGGATCTTGCCGAAGACCTCGTCGAGTATATCGCGCAGTCGGTCCTGAAGGACTGTCAGCGCGAACTCGCCACGCTCGGTCGCGATGTTTCCAAACTCGAAGCCGTGCGCCGCCCCTTCTATCGCATGTCCTACACCGAAGCCGTCGAGTGGCTTAACAAGAACGACGTCAAACTCAACCGCAAGCAGCCCGATGGCTCGGAGATCCAGATCGACTTCCCATGGGGCGAGGACTTTGGCGCGCCACAAGAAGAAGCCATCATGCAGCAGTTCGACCGTCCGTGCATCATCCATCGCTATCCGA
>VERF01000121.1 GCA_018882895.1 Candidatus Kapaibacterium sp. | reverse complement strand
CGAGTCGATCAAGAGCTTTGCCGCTGAAAGCAAGGGCAATGTGATCTTCCTTGACGGTTCAGCCGAAGGAATGAACAAGACACTTCGCGAAATGATCGCTATGCAGTCTCTCGATGAGCCCCAGGGTCTGACCAAACGCTGAACCGAATACCGGAACCTTCGAGCGAACTTTGCCGTTCTGAAGCTTCCGAAAAGGGGCCAATTTTTAGCACCGAAATTCGTCGCCCGCCACGCGCGAGCCGGCGCTGGGCGCCCCTTGCCTAGAAACGCGATAATCACAACGTCTTTTCATTACAGGATCTGCAATACATGGAAAACCACGACGCTTCACAGAACGGCAACGGAAAGTGTCCGTTCACGGGAGGACAGCGCAATCAGACGGCAGGGGGCGGAACACGCAACCGCGACTGGTGGCCAAACCAGCTCAAGCTTAACATCCTTCGTCAACACTCGACGATGTCGGATCCGATGGATTCGGACTTTGACTATGCCGCAGAGTTCCTTTCTTTGAACCTCGACGAGGTAAAGAAGGATATCGCAAATGTGCTGACGACATCGCAGGAATGGTGGCCGGCCGATTATGGTCACTACGGTCCGTTCATGATTCGCATGGCATGGCACAGCGCCGGTACGTATCGCATCGGCGACGGACGCGGTGGTGCCGGTAGCGGCACACTTCGCTTCGCGCCGCTCAACAGCTGGCCCGACAATACGAACCTCGACAAAGCACGTTTGCTCCTGTGGCCGGTCAAGCAGAAGTATGGTCGCAAGCTCTCATGGGCCGACCTTATGATCCTCACAGGAAACGTTGCCCTGGAGACGATGGGCTTCAAGACCTTCGGCTTTGCGGGCGGCCGCGCCGACGTGTGGGAGCCCGAGGAAGATGTGTATTGGGGTTCGGAAACGACGTGGCTGGCCGACAAGCGCTACACTGGCGATCGCGACCTCGAAAACCCACTCGCCGCCGTGCAGATGGGTCTGATCTACGTCAACCCCGAAGGTCCAAACGGTAACCCCGATCCGCTTGCCGCTGCTCGTGACATCCGCGAAACGTTCGGTCGCATGGCCATGAACGACGAAGAAACCGTTGCTCTGATCGCCGGTGGCCATACGTTCGGTAAGTCGCACGGCGCAGCCGACCCGAATCAATATGTCGGACGTGAACCCGCCGCCGCCTCGATCGAAGAGCAGGCCACGGGGTGGAAGAACACCTACGGCTCCGGTATGGGTGGAGATACGATCACGAGCGGTCTGGAGGGGGCTTGGACGACCACGCCAATCCAGTGGAGTAATAACTACTTCGAGAATCTCTTCGGCTATGAATGGGAACTCACCAAGTCTCCGGCCGGCGCCCAGCAGTGGCGTCCAAAGGGCGGCGCAGCCGCCGATGCCGTGCCGGATGCGCATGACCCCAACAAGCGCCACGCTCCGATGATGCTGACGACGGACCTTGCCCTTCGCGTGGATCCATCCTACGAGAAGATCTCGCGCCGGTTCTATGAGAACCCCGATGCATTTGCCGATGCATTTGCCCGCGCTTGGTTCAAGCTCACGCACCGCGACATGGGTCCACGTGCACGCTACCTTGGCTCGGAAGTCCCCGCAGAAGTGCTCGTATGGCAGGATCCCGTTCCGGCAGTCGATCATCCTGTCGTGGGTAATTCAGAGATCGCTACACTCAAGCAGATGATCGCCGACACGGGTCTGTCGATCGGTCGTCTGGTCTCAACGGCATGGGCATCGGCCTCCACCTTCCGCGGATCGGACAAGCGCGGCGGCGCCAATGGTGCACGCCTGCGTCTGACGCCGCAGAAGTACTGGGCCGTCAATGATCCGGCTCACTTGTCATCAGCTATCGACGCCCTCGAAGAAGTCCAGCAGAAGTTCAATGCCTCCCGCACCGATGGCATGCGCGTGTCGATGGCAGACCTCATCGTGCTCGGCGGATGCGTCGGCATCGAGCAGGCAGCAGCCAAGGCCGGCCACAGCATCACGGTGCCATTCACGCCGGGTCGCACGGACGCATCGCAGGATCAGACCGATGTTGATTCGTTTGCGGTGCTGGAGCCCCTTGCCGACGGGTTCCGCAATTACA
>VERF01000021.1 GCA_018882895.1 Candidatus Kapaibacterium sp. | reverse complement strand
CTTCCCGGTTCCTCCTGGCCGCCGGATTTGCCGGATTCATCGACACCTTCATCCCAATGACATGGAACGTCGGGCTTCTCTGTCGATGCGATATTCTTGATATTGTCGACATTTCCCTGTGATTCACTCCTTAGCTCAAAGCTTTGAGCGCGGAGTCCTCCGTCCTCCGTAATCAGTAATCCGTCCTCCGTCCTCCGTAATCCGTAATCCGTCCTCCGTCCTCCGTAATCCGTAATCCGTCCTCCGTCCTCCGTAATCAGTAATCCGTCCTCCGTCCTCCGTAATCAGTAATCCGTCCTCCGTCCTCCGTCCTCCGTAATCCGTCCTCCGTCCTCCGTCCTCCGTCCTCCGTAATCCGTCCTCCGTAATCAGTAATCCGTCCTCCGTAATTCGTAATCGTCATGGGTCTTCAAATAGCTGACGACCCGAGGTGCGTATCTTTGCCCGATGCCAACGATCATCGACGGAAATGCGCTCGCCGCGCAGGTACGGGAGGAAGTAGCACTTGAGGTGGCTGCGCTGATGCGTGCCACAGGTGTTGTACCCGGACTGAACCTGCTGCTTGTTGGTGAGGACCCTGCCAGCGCCGTGTACGTGCGCAACAAAGGCAAGGACTGTGAAAAGGTTGGCATTGGCTCGACCATTGTGCGGATGACTGCCGAGGCAACGCAAGAACAGGTCATCGCCCAGGTGATGGCATGGAATGCCGACCCCGCAGTGCACGGAATCCTTGTGCAGTTGCCGTTGCCGAAGCACATCGACGAGCACGCCGTGATCCGCGCCATCGATCCAAACAAGGATGTCGACGGCTTCCATCCTATCAATGCCGGAAAGCTCATGATCGGGCTCGACGGATTCATCCCGTGCACTCCCTACGGCGTGCTTGAGATGCTCCGCCGATACAATATCGAAACATCAGGCAGGCATGCCGTGGTGGTGGGCCGCAGCAATATCGTGGGCAAGCCCCTTGCCATGCTGCTCGCACAAAAGCGTCCACAGGGCAACTGCACCGTAACGTTATGCCATACCGGCACGCCGGACCTGGCCGAACACACACGTCGGGCAGATATCCTCATCTCGGCCGTGGGCATGCACGGACTCATCACGCGTGACCATGTGCGGCAGGGGGCGGTGGTGATCGACGTGGGCATCAACCGAATGGAACGCCCCGACGGTACATCGGGTCTGGTTGGTGATGTGCTCTTCGACGAGGTAAGCGCCGTGGCCTCAGCCATCACGCCCGTGCCCGGTGGCGTGGGCCCCATGACGCGCGCCATGCTCCTGCGCAATACATTGACAGCTGCACAAAGGCGCATGGGATGACCAAGAAAGCACGCCTCGAGATTCTACACGCGGATGCATCACTCGTTGTGGTCAATAAGCCGGCGGGTCTTCTGTCGATCCCGGACCGCTATGATCAGTCGCTTCCCAGCGTCAAGGCCGCCGTGCGCGACCAGTTCGGCTCGGCCTATGTTGTGCACCGGCTCGACCGTGAAACGTCCGGCGTGATGCTCATGCCCCTTACCCCGGAAGCACACAAGGCACTGAACGATCAGTTCGAGCACCATACGGTGGTAAAGACCTATGAGGCCATCGTTTCGGGAATCGTTGACCGTGATCAGATGACCATCGATATTCCGATCGCCCCGGACACCCGTCGCAAGGGGCTGATGAAGCCCTCAGCCAAAGGCAAGGAAGCGCGCACCATTCTGCGCGTGCTCGAGCGGTTCCGTCTGGCAACACACGTCGAGTGCGACCTCATTACCGGACGTCAGCACCAGATCCGCGTGCACTGCTCGGCCATCGGGCATCCTCTTTTGGTGGACGAGGACTACGGAACCTCGTCGGCCTTCCTGCTGTCGGGCATCAAGCGCCGCTACAACGTGCGCAAAGGGGAGACCGAGCGCCCCATCATCGATCGGCTGACGCTGCATGCTCGGCGCATCAGTTTCGATCATCCCGATACGGCAGAACGCATGACCATTGAGGCGCCCCCTCCAAAGGACTTCGCAGCAGCCCTTCAGGTGCTGCGCAAATACGCCGCCCCTTACGCATCGACCTTTGATGCGGAGTTCTTTTGACGTTGTATCTTCGTTGCATTCGCATCATGGGAGAGAGATGATACTCGTGTTGTTCGGTGCCCCAGGAGTGGGCAAAGGCACGCAGGCAGCAATCCTGGCCGAGAAGCTCGGCGTTGCTCATCTGAGTACCGGTGACGCGTTCCGCGCCGCCATCAAGAACCAGACCGAGGTCGGTATGGTCGCCAAGGAATACGTCGACTCCGGCAAACTCGTACCTGATGACGTGGTGGCACGCATCGTTGAGGAGGCCATGGGTGGCGAACAGTTCGCCACGGGATGCATCCTCGACGGATTTCCTCGCACTCGTGCGCAGGCCGATGCCCTCGATGGACTCCTCTCTGCCAAGGGGCTCTCCATCTCCAAAGTGATCAATCTCGAGGTCGACGATGAGACGATCATCGGCCGACTTCTGCAGCGCGGTCGCGCCGACGATCAGGAAGACATCATCCGTAATCGCCTGAACGTGTATAACGCAGAAACCGCCCCCTTGCTTGAATACTACACCGGTAAAGGCCTGCTGACATCGGTCAATGGCATCGGAGAGGTCGACGAGGTCAACCAACGGGTACTGGCGATCCTGAGCTGAATTCCCAGCTTTCCACAAGAGAAAACACCCCAAACGCCCTTGAAGTAGGATTCAAGGGCGTTTTGCGTATGTCTATGCCTTGCAATGTCTTGCCAAATCCGCCTGATGTTCAGCATATACATTTATGGCAAAGTTTGGAATGCTTTTTGATTATCTTTTCCACGTCAATCCACACTGTTATCCACAATCCTTCGGATCGTTGTGAGCACATTGTGCCGCGGTATGCTGTGCATGCTGGCAATGTTTCTGGTCACTGCCTCAGTGGCTCGATCGCAGGGTCGCGCCGGTGACGTGCAGGGTGGGCTGTTCGGTGGTACGCTCAAGTACAGTGGCGAGCAGATGGACGACCTGTTCGGACCTGCCGGGGGCGTTTCGCTGGGCATCAGTGCCATGGACCGATTGCACCTTGATGCGCGAGTGGTGCTCGGGGAGTATCGGTGGAAGATCACGCCAACCAAGATCGCGGCCGAGCCGGACTACTTTGGGTCGGGCGCCCAGCTGGGGGATACCTATCCTGGAACGACCACGCTGATCGATTCGGTGAACGTCAGCAGCACCACGATGGTTGACATTGTGGCCAACTACGTTCTGGTGCCCGGAATCCGGGCCAGACCATTTCTAACGGCGGGCATCGGACTGCTTTCCTTCGATCCGAGAAATGCATCCGAGTACGCCCCCTTGCCGAACAACATCCAAGGAACGTACAGCAAGACCGTAGCCAGCCTCATTCTGGGAGGGGGCGTGCGGTTTCCGCTCTCACGCCGGGTTGACTTAGTGGTTCAGGCCGAGCGGCGGCTGGTGTTTTCGCAGTTTCTCGACGACGTAAATCCGAAGCAAAGCAATGATGGCCTGACGATGATCTCGATGGGCCTGAGTTACACCTTCAACAAGATGGCTCCGAAGTCCAGACGCCATCGGCATGACAAGCGCGGTGCCGGAGAGTGCGATGCCGAGCATCCCGATGTGGAATGCCTGCCGCACCGTGGAGCGCCTCCGGGCTGGGACGAGGTCTTTGAACGTCAGGACGAGGAATGCGCCGAGTGCTCCAGCTGTACGATGTGTCCGGATTGCAGCGAATGCGTCCACGTTAAGTGCAACGTCTGCCTCTGCTGCTACTGCCGAATGTGCTCGGCCTGCTGTTGCATGCCGTGCCCGATGCGTCCGGGTGCAGATCAGAGCGGGGACGATGAAAAGTCAGCCGGCGCTGCCCCAGCCCCGTCCGATGAAGAGGCAGAACCGGCCCCGGCCCCCAAGCCAGCGCCAAAGCCTGCCCCCGAACCACCGAAGCCCGAAGGCCTCGAGCCAATGAGCGTGCCATGTCCGGCCGGACAGCATCGCGAGTGCTTTGGCGCGCCGGGATTCGGTATATGCGTCGACAACGAGCCACCACGCGGACCCCAGAAGATCCGCTGGGATCTGGCACGCTCACTCGAAGACGGCAGCCTACTGCGCGAATCCGAGGCCGACGGCCGCTGGTATCGCAAGCAGATGATGCCCGATGGAACGGAGCGCATCTCCAAAGGCACGCTTCCGTTCGCCCCCTCCGATTGTAAAGAATGCAGGGAGAAGATGAAATGAGGAGAATTACGGGAATTACGGGAAGTACGGGAAGTACGGGAAGTACGGGAAGTACGGGAATTACGGGAAGTACGGAGTCACGACAGCCGTCATCCCTGCGAAGGCAGGGAACCATCCTCCTGCTGCTTCTCCTTGTCACATCGGCTCTGCATGCGCAGAAGCGGCAGGGTGATGTGATTGGGACGTTCTCGGCCACCTCCTATAAGTATCACGGGGAGTTTGCCGACGATCTCTACGGGTATGGGGGAGTGGTGAGCTTGTCCTTTAACGCCATGGACCGCCTGTGGGTGGAGGCCAGAACGTCGCTTGGGCAGTATGGGTGGCGGATCAACCCGACCAGGATTGCGTCGAACCCCGACTACTTTGGTCAGGGGGCGAAGCTGGGCGACAATTATCCGGGTTCGCTGACGCGAATTGAAGACCGCAATGAGAGCCGGATCACCACGGCCGACCTGATGGTGGGCTATGTGCTGGTCGACAACATTCCGGCCGTGCCGTTCATTACGGCGGGCATCGGCCTGGTGGACTTTGCGCCTTCGAATGCGTCGCAGCACTCGCCCCTTCCCAATAACATCAAGGGCGAGTATTCCACAACGGTGGCCAGTATCCCGCTTGGCGGGGGAGTCGTCTTCCCACTCTCGCAACGCGTCGGTCTGACACTGCGCGGCGAATACCGCCTGGTCTTCAGCGGGTTTCTTGACGACGTCGACATCAATGGTGGACGCGATGACCTTTCGGCGTTTTCGCTGAGCCTATCGTACAAATTCAACGAGCCCCGACGTCACCGCAAGCCCCGCAAGGAACCCCGGATGTGTCCGGACTGCCACTGTGTGATCGATGACGGCTGTTGCTGCGAAGAACCTCCGCGCCGCAGAGGTGGTGACAGGCGTGAGGGCCCCTACCATGACATGCCGATGGATGATCGGCCACGTCGCGACATGCAACAAGCACCCGAGCCGGCACCCGAGCCGGATGCCCCAGCCGAGAAACCCGCTGAAAAGCCTGCCGATAAACCCGTCGAAGCAGCACCTGCTGCAGAGCCTGCCGCCCCCGAGCCGACCCCTGCCGCGCGCAAAGTTGCCTTCTCCAAATCGATCAACTTCGTGGTCAACACCGATCAGCTTGATCTTGACGACGTGCAGACCGAGAAGAACCTACAGGAGCTGTGGACATATATGAAGGGGGCCTGCGATGAACTCCAGGTCATCATCGAGGGCCATGCCTCTGCCGATGGTCCACCTGAGCGCAACCAAGAGCTGTCCGAACTTCGCGCACTGCGCATCAAGCAGTGGCTGCTCGATAATGGAATCTCAGCAACCAAGATCCGGAGCGCCGTTGGCCGTGGTTCGACCAGTCCCAAGGTAGTGGAGCCATCAGCCGAAATGGCCAAGAAGATGACAAAAGAGCAGATAGAAACCATTAGATCGAAGAATCGTCGCATTGAAGTGGTCGTTGTAAAAGATTGCAATTAAAGACAGTTGCGATCCAATGAACAGGAATTCATAAAGAATTCATCCGCAGGGTGTGGAAAACCTGCATTTTTGAGGCCCTGAGTTCGTCAGGGGGCCTCTAGCAGGCTTTTTCCGTCTCGACGATAGTGTAGGGTAGCTGTCGATTCGAGTGAGATTTCCTCGTACAACGCAGGAGGACCACCCTATGACAACGTATCTCTCGCAACGGACCATCGCTCGGATCGCAGTCTTTATGGTCGTAATGACCATCATCATGTCGATCAGTTTACTTGTCCAGGCCCATGACGTGCCGGACGCGGTTGCCGCCGCGCCGCGCGCCGTTCAATATGTTGAGCCGCGCCCCGAGCCTCTGGCCCTGGTTGATGTGGCAGATGGACTGGCCTCCTGGTATGGAGGTACCTTTCATGGACGCCGGACGGCTTCCGGAAAGCGCTACGACATGGACGAGTTCACGGCGGCGCACAAGACGCTGCCATTTGGTACGCTGTTGCGGGTACGAAACATTGAGACCGGCAAGGTGGTGATCGTGGAGGTCACCGACCGCGGGCCATTCATCCGCCGCCGGGTTGTTGATCTTTCCCGGGCCTCTGCCCGGTTCCTTGGTGTCTCGGTCACGCCGGTCCAGGTCGACGCGATCAGCCGTGAAGACATCCAGCGCATCGCGGGTTCAGATAATGGAGTGGCCCTTGTGCTCGACGCCGACATGCAGCCTTCGACGATCCGTGAGGAGCACGTCGATCTTGTCAAGACAGAACCTACGCTGCGTCAGGCCCTGACAAACCTCTCTGAGGGTCAGCACGTGCGCATTGGTCTGACCGAAAAGGGTAGTTACACGTTCCAGCGTGTCACACTTCGCTCCATAGAGAGCCCCCTTATCGCCTCTCGCTAAGGGGCTAGCGCATCGGTGATTTTTGGCGCGGCAACATGGCCGTGCCCTCGTAGTTTTGGTCGCTCATCGTTCATGGTGAAACCTTCGGGTGGTTGACTCTGTCAAATGCCCGATTCGTTTTCGCGTCTTCGCATGCGCCGCGAACGATCGATCATCAAACCTTGCAATCAATCACCTTCCATTATGGAGCACCCTATGCGTCGCATCACTGCGCTCGTAACCCTCTTCTTCGTCGCAGCAGCGTCTGCCTTTGCTACGGACGTCAAGGACATCATCGCCAAGAATATCGAAGCCAAGGGCGGCATGGCCAAGATCAAGGCCATCAATACGCTCGTTCGTGAAGGAACGATGTCGATGGCACAAGGCATGGAACTGAACTTCACCCAGACCTACAAGCGCAAGAACAAGATGCGCATGGACATGAGCTTCCAAGGTGCTGCCATCGTGTCGGCCTTTGACGGAGAGACGGCATGGTCGGTCAACCCAATGGCCGGTAACAAGCCCGAAAAGCAGTCAGCCGAAGAGTCGAAGCTGGCTCTTGAGCAGGCCGATTTCGACGGTGACCTCGTGGACTATCTCGAGAAGGGCAAGAAGGTTGAGTACATCGGCTCGGAAGACATCGATGGTCAGACCGCCTACAAGCTGAAGATCACCGACAAGGCTGGTAAGGAGAGCTTCCTCTACATCGATGCCATCTCAAACCTTGAGATGCGACTCGACACGAAGTTCTCGATGATGGGTCAGGAAGCCGACGTCGAGATGATCTACTCGAACTTCCAGGACGTCAATGGTGTGCAAATGGCAAGTCTCGTGGAGATGCGCTCGGATGGTCAGACGATGATGTCGATGACCTACAACACGACCAAGGCGAATGTCGACGTGCCGGATGCACGCTTCGCCTTCCCGGCAGAAGCCGCCGGCGATAAGAAGTAAGAAGACCGCCCTCCAACATGATCAGGAGTATTCAAATGGGACGCACAACACGTCTCCTGGCAGCGCTGTGTCTTTGCGTTGCGATGTATGGACTCAACAACCAGCGTGCGCAGGCACAGGCCCCCTCCAGCAGCGCCTTCTCGGCGATCCGTGCGCGGAACATAGGTCCGGCCATCATGAGCGGTCGCGTCAGCGACATCGCCGTGGTGGACACTGCGCCGAAGAAGATCTACGTCGGCGCTGCCGGCGGCGGCATCTGGAAGAGCACCAACGGCGGACTCACTTTCACACCGATCTTCGACGAGTATCCACAGTCGATCGGTGCCATTGAGATCGACCAGGCCCGACCCGACACTGTCTGGGTGGGAACCGGCGAGCCATGGACGCGTAACTCCGTGTCGGTAGGCGAGGGGCTGTTCCGCACCACCGATGCCGGCAAGACGTGGTCGAAGATCGGGTTGGACTCGACCGAGCGTATCGCCATGATCGCCATTGATCCGAATACTCCGTCGACGGTCTTCGTTGCCGCTCCCGGGCCGCTGTTCAATGACAGTGAGCATCGTGGATTGTATCGCACGACGGATTTCGGTGCCACGTGGACGAAGGTGCTTGCCGGAGACGGGCGCACCGGGTGCACGGACGTGGTGATCGACCCGACGAATCCCAAAATCATGCTCGCCTCCATGTGGTCATTCCGGCGGACGCCGCACTCGTTCACGTCGGGTGGCCCTGGTGGGGGGATCTATCGCAGTACGGACGGCGGAGCTAGCTGGACGAAGATGAGCAAGGGGCTCCCCTCGGGTGATGTTGGCCGGGTCGCCCTTGCCATGTCGCCCAAGGATCCAAACCTTGTCTTCGCAAGCGTCGAGGCCAAGGAGTCCGGACTCTACGCAAGCACCGATGGCGGCGTGACGTGGACGCGCCGGTACGTCGGTGGCGCGGTCGACATTCGCCCCTTCTACTTCTCACGCATTGTGTGTGACCCGAACGACACAAACGTGATCTACAAGCATGGCGTGAATCTGTTCCGAAGCGATGACGGCGGTATGACCTTTGGAACGGTTGCCAACTCAGCCCATAGCGACCACCATGCCGTGTGGATCGATCCGGCAAATTCAGAGCACCTTGTCATCGGTACCGATGGTGGTGTGTTCGAATCATTCGACAAGGGGCGCGCAGTGCGCTTCTTCCCGAACCTGCCATTGGGGCAGTTCTACCACGTAACGGTCGATGATCAGCAGCCATACAAGGTCTATGGTGGACTTCAGGACAACAGCTCCTGGTTCGGACCATCGCGCAAGCCAGGCGGTATCGTCAATGGTGACTGGACGCTGATCGGAGGGGGCGACGGGTTCCACGTGGCTGTAGACCGTGGCGATCCCAATATCGTATTCTGGGAATCCCAGGGTGGCAACATCGTGCGCACCAATACCAAGACCGGTCAGTCCAAGACCGTTGCACCGAAGCCCGATGATGGCTCAAAGAAACTCCGCTATAACTGGAACTCGCCGATCGTCAGGGGCTATAAGCCCGGTGTGGTGTACGTCGGCTCACAGTACGTGCATCGCTCGACGAATCTCGGTGAGACGTGGAAGCGGATCTCACCGGATCTGACAACCAACGACGCCGCCAAGCTCTCGCAAGAGCAGAGTGGCGGTCTGACGGTCGACAACTCCTCGGCCGAGAACCACTGCACGGTCTTCACCATCGCCGAGTCGCCGCGGAAAGAGTCGATCATCTGGGCCGGCACGGACGATGGGAACCTGCAGGTCACTACCAACGGCGGCAGCACGTGGCGCAACGTCACAGCCAACGTTTCCGGACTTCCCAAGTCCACGTGGGTGTCATGCGTCGAACCCTCGATCCATGCCGATGGTACCTGCTTTGTGACGTTCGACGGGCACATGACCGGTGACATGAAGACCTACGTCTACGTGACCACCGACATGGGGGCGTCCTGGAAGCCCCTTGCCACACCATACCTGCGCGGCTATGCCCATGTGATCCGGCAGGACCCACGTCGCGCCGAGAGTCTCTACCTCGGAACGGAAAACGGACTCTACGTCTCCAATGATGCCGGCAGCTCGTGGATCCATTTCCGCAACAAGTTGCCGATGGTGGCCGTGCGCGACCTGGCCGTTCAGTCACGCGAAGAGGAGCTTGTGGTAGCCACGCATGGGAGGGGGATCTACATCATCGACGATCTGGATGTGCTTCGCTCGTTCGATCCAAAGAGTCTCACAAGCGAACTGATGATCATCCCTCCGCGGCCGATCCCACGCACGTATGGCGTGCCGGGCAGTCGGTGGTTCGGTGGCGATGCCGATTTCGTTGGCGAGAGCAAGTCCCAGTCGCCACGCGTGTGGTACATGCTCAAGGACAAACACATGCGAGGCTCCTTCGTTCTGCGCCTGAAGGACGCCGCCGGGAAGGTCATTCGCACCCTTCCGGCCTCGACGCGAAAGGGGCTGAACTTCATCGATCTGCCGATCTCGCATCCGGCGCCGATCGCACCGCGGTCAAAGGTCGGTGGGGCATTTGGTACTCTCACCGGTCCGATCTTGGACGTGGGAACCTACACGCTGGAATTCGATCGTGCGGGGCAGATCGCAACCGTTCCGATCACAATCGTGTCGGATACAACGCTGGGCTTCACAGCTGAGGAGATGAAGCAGCAGTCGGCCTTGATGAAGGATCTGACAAGGATGTTTGAGGACCTGGCAGTAACTACGCATCGCATCCAGAGCGCCGTCGACTCAATCGCTGGGCGAGCCGATGTTGCGGCCGCGGTGCGGGACTCGCTCGTGGCGCTGAACGCGACACTGGTCAACACGCGTCCCGGTATGATGGGTCTCACCGGCGAGGAACAGCTTCGGGAGACCATCAGCGGTCTCTACGCAGAGGTCAACGGCTATCTCGGACGCCCGGGCGATACACAACTGATCCAGGCCAAGTCGCTGGCCGACCTTGTGAAGAAGGCCAAAGAGCGGGGAGAAGAACTCGTCAAGGGCATCATCACCGAGTCACGTGAGCAATCGGAGGCGTATCTTCGCACCTCTCGTCAATAACGATGATGAAGGTGTGTGATGAATCGTTCAACGCTGCTCTTCGTGGCCGCCATTCTGGCAGCCGTTCTGATGCAGGGATTCCAATGTGCGTCAACGGAAGTTGCAAGCGCCCGCAAGGCTATTGAGCGCAAGGACTTTGCCAAGGCCAAGCAGCAGCTTACAACTGCTCTGACGGCAAATCCGGATAATGCCGAGGCGATGGTGATGCTTGGCAGTGTGTATGATGCTCTCGAGCAGCAGGACAGCGCCATGGTCATGTATCAACGTGCGCTCACCAGCCCATCGATCAAGCCCCAGCAGAGGGAATTGGCATCGATGAATCTGTACAATCAATGGGCCGCCAGCTATAACAAGGGCATCACTGCCTACAACGCCGCCGTGACGTCGGGCAAGGACCGAGACAAGCTTATCGAAGCACGTGATGCGTTTGCTCGCGCCGTCTCCGTCAAGCCGGAATTCACGGAGCCCCTTGGCAATCTTGGCGAATCATTGGAGCGACTCGGTGATACGAATTCGGCCGTCGAAGCATACACCAAGTGGTGGGATGCCGAACGTACGGGTATCGAGCAGTTGTCTGCTGCCGGCGTGAACCTTGGGTCGACCCGCGGTCAGGCCATCAAGAGCTTCGGCACTCCGCTGAAGACAAAGATGGACAGCATCGACAATGGCGTTCTTTACAGCGATGCCTTCACCTACCAAGGCAAGCAGGTGTTCTTGTTCTCCTACGCCGAGGGAAGCGCCGACGCGACAGTCGAAGGATGGCGATATGACCCGCCATCGACGCTCTCGCGTCCTGAGCAGGAGCGCACACGCATTCTGTCGATCAATCCGCTGAAGAACCTCGCCTTCATTGCCTATTCACGTGGCAAGTATGCAGACGCATTGAAGTGGGCTGACGTCGTGGCCATGGTCAAGCCGTCAGATCAGGAACTTGCCCCACTGCGCGCGCAGTGTCTTTCACTGACGGGTCAAGGTGATGTTGCCATTTCCAATCTCAAGAGTCAGATCGCAAAGGATCCCAAGTCGGTGATGTTGCGCCAGCAGCTCGGCACCATGTATAGCAACATGGAACGCCACGCCGAGGCACTTGAGCAGTATGAAGAAGTGATCTCGATGGAGCCGTCCAACGAGGGTGCTCTCTACGACGGTGCGGCTTCGGCAAAGAACCTGGCAAGTTCCAAGCAAAGCGAGCAGATCCGTCTCAGTGATGCTAATCCCAAGCACGTTGTCGACACGGCATATCTGCGACTGCTGGCAAAGTCCGGAGAATACTTCGAACGACTTCGGAAGATTTCGCCACGCTTTCGGGATAACTTCGTCGTCATCGGTGAATTGGCCAACACCTATGAAGTCCGCAAGGTCACTTCACGCGTCAAGGAGCTGATCACCGAACTTGAGGCGCTTGAAAGCAAGTACGCAACAAATCGCGACTACTACCGTGTGATGGAAGGGCTCTATGCCCGCAACAAGATGTACGACAAAATGAAACTCATTCAAGAGAAGGGGGCGAAACTCGATGGCAAATGAACAAAATGAACAGCAGCAGATGACAATTGAGCTTGGCGAAAAAGAAGCCGAGGGCATCTACTCCAATCTGGCGATCATATCGCATTCACCGGCCGAATTTGTGGTCGACTTCACGCGGATTCTCCCGGGCGTTCCAAAGGCGCGCGTGCATGCTCGCATCGTGATGACGCCCCAGCATGCCAAGCTTCTGCTTCATGCGTTGGCCGACAACATTGGTAAGTACGAAAACCAGTACGGCGAGATCAACGTCGATGGTCAGCACAATCCATTTCCACCGGGCGTGACGAATATCAACTGATCCATTGTATATTTGCCGTCCAATTTCAATCCAACGAAACTGACTCGACGAGAATCAACATGAAACGTACCTATCAGCCAAGTCGCCGTCGCCGCGTCAACACGCACGGATTCCGTGCACGCATGGCAACCAAGAATGGTCGCAAGGTCCTTGCACGCCGTCGTGCCAAGGGGCGCGCACGCATCGCCGTTGGGTTCGCCCGTTAAGGGTAGAACTAGCGCATCGGTGCTGCCTCATGGACTGTAGGCCACTGAAGGGATTTGGTGCATTCGAAGAAACTCTTCGGTCCGGACGTCGTGTGACGTCCGGACCGTTGTCATTAACGGCCGCCCTTGTGCGTGATCCCGCAGCCCCCTTCGAAGCGATCAGCTACGGAGTGGGCATACCAAAGCGTGTGGCACCGCTTGCAGTATCCCGCAACCGCGTCAAGCGGCTCCTCCGCGAAAGCGTCCGCCGGCATGTCTGCCAGCGAGCAGATGAGATCGGATCGTCCGGCTACGACCGGTTGGTCTTCCTCTGGCGTCAGGCCCCAAAGTCTCCTATGCTCCTGCGCCTGAGCGACGTAGAGCAGCACGTTGAGCGCGCTCTGGCTAAGTTGATGTCCACGAAGCCCCATGGCGAAGCCGATGCATGATGCGCCTACTGTCAACCATGCTCATCGGACTTGTCCGCATCTACAAAAGGTGGCTCTCGCCCATGCTGCCTTCATCCTGCCGTTTTCAACCAACATGTTCGAGCTATGCAATTGAAGCCATTCAAGAACACGGTCCATTCTCCGGAACCTTATTGGCCATCCGCAGAATCGGGCGATGTCATCCCTTGCACCCGGGAGGCTTTGATCCAGTGCCACCGAAGTAGGGGCGAGACGCAGTCTCGCCCGTCGTGGTCGTAGGGGCGAGACGCAGTCTGTCTTCCACCTAAAACCCAAAACCCAAAACCCAAAACCCAAAACCCAGAACCTAGAACCCAAAACCCAAAACCTATAACCCGTAATGGACCGTCAATCACTCATCGGCATCATCCTCATCTCCCTGGTCGTTGGAATCTGGGTATTCATGCAGAAGCCGGCGCAGCAGCCGGTGGCGCAGCCAAAGAGCGCCACGTCAACCAGGGCTGTTTTAAGCTCGAGCCAGGGCTCAGATGCTTCGCCGGTGGCCTTTCGGCCGGCGCCGCAGCGCATTCTCACGGTGGTCACGCCGCTTTATACCGTCCGTCTGAGCTCGAGGGGAGCCACTGTTCGCTCGTGGAAGCTGACCGACTACAGCCCATGGTATCGCCAGGAGAATCCGGCGGCGCGGGTGGACATCGTTCAGCCGGGTGCTCATGAGTTCGGATTCTGGTTCATCGCCAAGTCCGACACCGTAGGGTCAGCCGGCGCAATCGACACGGTCAAGGCCGTGGATGTGCCATTTGAGTTTGACGTGGCCACCGACAGGATCGATGTGCGCAGCGGTGATTCGCTCGTGATCACGGCAACGGCCACGACGGAGTTTGGCGGGCGCATTGTGCGGACCTATCGGTTTGCGGCCGACCATTACGATGTGATCGCCAAGCTGCAGATGTCGGGCTTTGCTTCCGTGCTGCACAAGCGTGCCCAACATGTCAATCTCGAGTGGCGGGGCGGCATTCGTTACCAGGAACAGAGCAGCGTCGAAGAGTCCAACAACGCCGTCGGCATCATGTCTGAGGGCGGAAGCATTTCCGAATTCGAGGCTGAGTCGTTTACTGACGTGCGCCGCGATACCTCCAAGGCCAGCGTCGACTTCGTTGCCACGCGATCGAAGTACTTCGCTGTGGCACTTATGCCTGAGTCGGGCTTCCGTGGTAAGGCAGTCGTCAATGGCATCAAGATTGGCCTGCCCAACGAGGGCATTATGGAGCGCTATGGTGTGGGACTGCAGGCGCCCCTTTCCGATGGATCGGGCAGTCTGACGTCGCGACTCTACGTCGGCCCCATGCAGTATGACACGCTCAATGCATATGGCCTGACCGGCATCATGAATTTCGGATTCAAGTGGATCGTCAAGCCCATCGGCGAGTACTTCATGCTGCCAACGCTGAGGCTTATTCACCTAGGAATTCCGAACTATGGAATCGCCATCATTCTGTTTGCCCTCCTCATGAAGCTGCTGTTGTATCCACTCAGCATCGGCCAAGTGGAGTCGGCCCGCAAGATGCAGCTGGTAGCGCCCCTTATAAGTCAGGTTCGCGAGAAGTATGCTGACGATATGCAACGTCAACAGCAGGAGACCATGAAGGTCTATTCTGAGTACGGTATCAATCCGGCAGGGGGCTGCCTGCCCCTTCTTCTGCAGATGCCGTTCCTCTACGCGCTCTACTCCGTCCTCAACCTCAATATCGATCTGCGTCAGCAGGGCTTCCTGCCGGTGTGGATCACCGACCTGAGCGTGCCCGACGTGATCGTATCGCTGCCGTTCAAGTTGCCGCTCTTCAACGTCGATCAGTTCTCCGGATTGGCCCTGCTGATGGGTGCGACGCTGTTCATCCAGCAAAAGCAGGCCCTGACCGATCCTCGGCAGAAGGCGCTGGTATACATGATGCCACTCATGCTGACGCTCATGTTCTCGTCCCTCCCGTCGGGCCTGAACCTCTATTACTTCGTCTTCAACGTCGTGGCCATCGGGCAGACGATCTGGCAGAAGAAGTTCTCCAAGAACCAGCTGACCTTGGCGGATCTCAAAAAGATGCCCAAGAAGGAATCCTGGATGCAGCGGAAGATGCGCGAAGCCCAGGAAATGGCCCAGGCGCAAGGCAAGAGCCTTCCCGGTCAGCAGTTCAATAAGCCAACCAAGGGTGACCAGCAGAGGCGTCCAAAGGGCAAGCGATGATCCGCGGCAGATTTCGCTCGCAGCCGCTTGTTTGCATCGGTTCGGACGCTATTTTAGGGACTTGCAACACGACAAATCAACTACCGTTACTTCACCAGTTTTGAAAGGGGCTTTCATGAAGTCTCGCATTACCTTATCGATGCTTGCACTGGCATTGATCGCGCTTATGGGCTCAACGTCCGTCAGCGCGCAAAACACGTACGACCGCATCTCGGTCGTAGAGCAGTTCACGAGTGCAACCTGCGGTCCTTGCGTTGCCGCCGGTCCGGTGATGGCCCGCGTCATCTCTCTTGCCAATGGTTCCGTGTCGATTCGCTATCACATGAACTTCCCGGCTCCGGGCGACCCATGGAACGTGCAGAACCCGGCCGACAATGCTTCACGTCAGCAGTTTTATTCTGTCAACGGTATCCCAACGGCTCGTGTCAATGGTAAGGCCACGGTCGACCCACGTAACGAGGCGCAGCTGACGCAGACGATCGGCACGGATAACGCAGTCAAGGCACCTGCCAAGATCACCGTCACTCAGGCCGGTACTGCAGTCAAGGTAAAGATTGAGACCAACGTCGATCTCAAGTCACACAAGCTGCACGTTGCCCTTGTCTCGCGCAAGACCGTGCTTGAAGACCTGCCAGCCAATCTGCCAGGCTCGAACCAAGAAACTGAGTTTGGTGATGCCATGCTCAAGATGATGCCAAACGCCGGCGGCACAGTTCTGTCATTGGATGCAAACAGCTCCAAGGAGTTCGATTTCACGTTCAACCAAGGTCAGGGAGATCTTTGGCCTGCTGGTCAGCAGTATGTGATCGCCTTCATCCAGGCCAACACATCGCGCGAAGTGATCCAGGCTGGATCGAACCTCGACGAAGTATTCGCTCGACTCGAGTTCAAGGGCACAAAGTGGCAGAAGATCGACAAGGGTGCCAAGAAGACGGCATCGATCACTGTTTCGAACCCAGGAAAGTCGGCGATGGAAGCTGAACTGTCGATCGCAAATGGTCAGGCACTTGTTGACGCTGGCTGGCAGATCGCTCTCAGCGAAGAAGTGATCGCCCTGGCTGCCGGTGCAAGCAAGAATATCACGGTCGAAACAACGGCTCCTGCCAATGCAGGCTTTGCAGCGATTGCTCTGAATGCCAAGCCGATCAACATCACGGGCATTCCACGTGAGTCGTCGATCGAGCACGGTTACCTTACAAACGGAGCACGCGCCGCGGTGTGGGCGGGTATCACCAGTGGTGCTGCCGGTCAGTACGTATCTGCGATGGCAACAACGCATGCTGGTGATGTAGTCTTCATCCCAGCAACGCAAGAAGTTGTTACAGCATTCCCACCAACAGAGTTCGATGCCGGCATCTTCCCGGTTGGCGTCGATGGACGCTTCAACATTCCAGCCGTTGCACAGCTTGCCGTCAATATGACGAGCCAGGGCAAGGGCGTGTATGTTGCCGCACCGATGGGTATCTCCGTGTCAACGGCCGATGCCAACCAGCAGTTTGCCGGTTACCCAGAAGCAAACGCTTGGGTGTCGGAAACACTCGGTCTGAAGCTTCAGGGAACCGGACCTGTTGCTCGTTACACAGGAAACACGCTCACACCATTCACGCTGAATGGTATTGCTGCCGAGCCCCTTGGACAGAATGATAAGACCCAGGCTGCAGTCTGGAATCTTAACCGCCCAACCCAAAGCTGGCCGTTCTACTGTGAAGTTCAGGACGTGTTCTCGATCAATGCAGGCTCGAAGTCGGTCGCATGGTCATACTCGGACAACAAGACGACCAACATTGTTGGCGTTCGTTGCGAAAACTCGGGTCAGGGCCGCGTGGTGTATTCATCATGGGGCGTCGAGCACGCCAACGATGCAAATGCCCGCAAGATTCTGATGCAACGCATCCTGGATTATCTCATGCCTGCCGGTGATCGTCCGGTCATCAGCCTGAACAACACGACGCTGAACTTCGGAACTGTCAGTGCCGGTACAACGAAGGATATGACACTCACGATCACGAACACAGGCAAGGCCAACCTCGAGATCTCGACGATGACCATCACGGGATCCGGCTCATCTCTTTACAAGGTGACTGCTGGTGGTGTGAGCGGCTCGAACGTTGTGCTTGCTCCAAATGCCAGCCGCTCCGTCACGGTGCAGTACGCACCAACGGGTGCCGGCACGGCTGCTGCCAACCTTGTGATCAGCAACAACGATGCTCCTGTCACGGTGTCGCTCCGCGGCACGTCAACGACAACATCGGTTGAGACGGACGTAGTCAGTGAGACGGGCGCCATCGGCATGACGCTTGTCGGTGCCAACCCTGTCAGCAGTTCTTCAGCGATCCGCGTGCGCGCCAACGGCGACCTGCGCGTGTCGGTTGTCAACGCTGCCGGCCAGGAAGTTGCCACGCTGTTCAGCGGCATGGTCAACGGCACGGAACTTGTCAACGTCGATGCATCAATGCTCACGTCGGGTGCATACAACGTGGTCGCATCGAACGGTGCAGATCGCGCAACACTCTCAGTGGTCGTTGCTCGCTAAGACGCTCCGGTAGATACATCAAGGGCCGTCCGGCAGATGCCGGACGGCCCTTTTCTTTTGGGTCCTGCTTCGTGGCGACAGCGTGCCGAGGCGTCAGCGACGGTATCGATACTTCTGATTGCCGGGCATTCCGCTGCGGAGTCGATAGTCGCCAAACCCCGATGTGTCCTCAAAGGTAAAAGCGATGTTGTTCGGATAGACCCAGCGTACGATTCGAGAGATACCGTTTGGACCCATGAATCTCTCAGTGGTAAGGGGCTCACCAAAGACGATGAAGACGCGCCCCATGTCGGTAAGCCATCCTTCGTTGTATGATTTGAATCGCTTGTTTGCCTCGTCAATTCGCGAGTAATACTCGTCGAAGGCCTCGTTGCGTATCGTGCCCGGAGACGGGTCAAGCCCCTTCCAAAACTCTTCAAACAGCGTCAGCCCCTCGCCCTCGGTCTTAGCATTGATGATGGCGTCGATCTGTTCCTGATCGGCTACGTAGATGAGCTGACGTGCGGCCTTCTTCAGGTCCGACAGTACATCTCCGGCGAACGTGCGCGGCACGACGTAGGAACGTGAGACCGACGCCTCGGTTACCGACGTGTCGGCGCGGCCGGATGCATCGGCAGGATGCGCCGTGATGCGCAGTGTGTAGGTTCCGGGAAGAAGTCGACCATCGATGCGCAGGGGAAAGAAGCTCTGGGTGGCGATGCGCTCACACGGCACCGGGTCGCCCTCACCAGCAGCGGCGATGCGTCCGTCAACACGCGAAAGCGTCCACCGATGCTTGATGCGTCGCGGCTGGCCGCCAATGTATGTCTCCAGAAAAACGAACAGCTGCATGTCGGTCGACCAAACGACGTCGCCCACAAAGGGTGTGATCGCATATCGTCCACCACGCTGTTCGATTTGGCTCACATACATTGGGGTGCTGAGCTCGACGTTCGAGGTGAAGTACGCAGGTACGCGCACGTCAATGCTGCCGGCGTGATCCTTGCGGCCAAACGCGTCGGCAACGACGGTCTCAACGGTGTACGGGCCGGGTCGAAGTGTGAACCGACGTATCGAGTTGTCCGACTTACCCGTAGTACCGCGCGACACGCTGTAGGATGCTTCCAGCACGGACCGGCGAAATGTGGTGTCGATGATGCGTCGACCCGATGAGTCGCGCACGGTGATCGATACCGAATACTCGGCCAGCATCTTGCCTTCATAGGCATTGAACTGCAAAAGCTGATACGGCACCGAGATATACAGATCACATCGTGATGCGTCGCCAAACTGAGCACCTCGCAGTACGATCGCATCGGTCAGCACCTTGGGTGTGTTGGCATCGGCCGGTTGCTGGGCAACGGCAGGTGCCGAGATCACGCTTCCAATGCCCAGGACGAGCGCTGAGGTGGCTTTCATGGGCATCATATACGAATGTGCCAGTGTTCGAGTGCCTCTCGTTCGAGACGTTCTCGATCATCTGGGTGGGCGATACCGATCAATGCGCGAGCGCGCTCGCGGATCGTGCGACCGTGCAGGTTGGCAATGCCGTACTCGGTGACGATCGCATGGACGTGTGCACGTGTTGAGACCACGCCGGCACCGGGCTTCAGAAGCGACGTGATGCGGGCAATGCCGGAACTGGTGCGCGACGGTAGGGCAATGATCGGCAGTCCACCGGCCGACCGTGCAGCGCCTCGCATGAAGTCCACCTGGCCTCCTACACCCGAATAGGGAATCGGACCGATCGAGTCGGCGCAGACCTGACCTGTAAGATCCACTTCAATGGCGCTATTGATGGCTGTGACCTTTGGGTTGCGCTGTATCGTGGCCGGATTGTTGACGTATGACAGATCAAGCATCGCTACCATCGGATTGTCGTCGATGAAGTCGTACAGCTTCTTGGTTCCCATCACGAAGGTGGCAACGATCTTGCCCGGATGGATGGCCTTTTGACTTCCGGTCACCACACCGGATTCTACCAGCGGTAGCAGGCCATCACTGAACATCTCGGTGTGAATGCCCAGATCCTTATGTCCACCCAGCTGGTGCAGCACTGCATCGGGGATCGCACCAATGCCCATTTGCAGCGTTGCTCCGTTGGGCACGAGCGAGGCCACATGCTGACCGATCTTATGCTCGATCGGGCCCAGCTCCGGGGGCTGCACTTCGAAGATCGGCTCGTCGACCTCCACCATGTAAGTGATCTTGTCGCGATGCACCAAGGCATCACCATGTGTGCGCGGCATGCGCGGGTTGATCTGAGCGATCACAATACGTGCCGAATGCAGGGCCTCATGGGCGGCCTCCACCGTCACGCCCAACGAGCAGAAGCCGTGCGCGTCAGGAGGCGAAACATTGATAAGTGCCACATCGATCGGCAGGGTCCCGGAGCGAAACAGATCAGGGATCTCCGACAGAAAGACCGGTGTGAAGTCAGCCCGACCCTCGCGAATGGCCTTGCGCATGTTGCCGCCTATGAAGAGGCAGTTAACGCGGAAGTTCTCGGCGTACTCGGGCTCTGCATAGGGGGCCGGACCCTCGGTGTGCAAGTGGACGATCTCCACGTTGCGCAGTCGAGGCGCTTGCCGCATCATCTCCCGAATGAGCGTCTGCGGCGCGGCCGCCACCGAATGCAGATACAGACGATGTCCGGACTCAATTGCTCCGATAGCCTCTTGCGCCGAAACGATGCGGCCCACATTCACTCCTGGAGATCAACAAACCACAAACATACTGTTTGGTATTTTTGCAGACGCATAAGGGGATCCCATGGAACTGAAGAACATCGTCTTTCTCGTCGTCCTCATCGGTGCTGCGGCAATCTTTGCCCGCAACGCCGCACGGCTCATTGCCTGGCTCAAGGTGGGCAAGCCCGATAATCGCTTCGACCGCCTTGGCGAGCGAATCCGCACGACGCTTGTGGTTGGCTTTGGTCAAAGCAAGATCCTGCGCGACAAGGTGGCCGGGCCGATCCATGCGGGGATCTTCTGGGGCTTCCTGGTGCTGCTGTTCTCGGCCGCCGAGATGGTCCTGGAGGGACTCAACGACAGCTGGTCGTTCAACTTCCTTGGACCGGTCTACTCGGTCATCACCATCCTCACCGACATCTTCTGCCTTCTGATCATCGTCGGCACGATGATGTCGCTCTGGCGCCGATACGTCACCAAGATCAAGCGCCTGCAAGTCGAAGCCGAAAGGGTCGAAGCCGGCATGATCCTGCTGACCATCTTCGGCATCGTCTCGGCACTGCTGGTGCAAAACGCCCTGCGCGGTCCGGTGCACGGCGGCGACTTCTCGTGGGCCGTGCGTCCGGTGGCTGCTCCTCTTGGTAAGGGGCTTGCCACGCTTCTGGGCGACTCGGCAACGACGGTGTTCTATGTTGCCTTCTGGATGCATGCACTGCTGATCCTGGCCTTCATGAACTACTTGCCGTTCTCGAAGCACCTGCACGTTCTTACGTCGATTCCCAACGTGTTCCTTGGCCCCCTTCAGCCAACAAATGCAATGGCGCCAATCAACTTCGAAGAAGAAGGTGTCGAGAAGTTCGGCGTGGTCGACATTGAGGACCTCTCATGGAAGTCGCTGCTCGACGGCTACACGTGTACTCACTGCGGTCGCTGCACAAGCGTGTGTCCGGCCAATCAGACCGGCAAGGTGCTCGATCCACGCGGCATCATCGTGGCCATTCATGATCGCACGATCGACAAAGCGCCGCTTATCCTGAAGAAGGAGCAAGGGGCTGAGCTTAGCACGGAAGAGCAGGCGATCTGGGACAAGAAGCTCATTGGTGACTACGTTTCGCCCGATGCCTTGTGGGCCTGCACAACCTGCGGTGCCTGCATGCAGGAATGTCCGGTGAACATTGAACACGTACCGGCCATCGTTGGCATGCGCCGCTCGATGGTGATGATGGAGTCGCAGTTCAATGATGAGTCGGCCCTGCTGCCCGACATCTACGGCAACATGGAAACCAACTCCGTGCCATGGGGCGGGTTTGGTCAGGCCGATCGTGCCAATTGGGCCGAAGGCATGGGAATTAAGACCGCCGCCGAAGACTCATCGATGGAAGTGCTGTTCTGGGTTGGCTGTGCGGGCTCGTACGATGAGCGCGCAAAGAAGACCACCAAGGCCTTTGCCGAGCTGATGAAGATCGCCGGTGTGGATTTCCGCATCCTTGGTACGGAAGAGAACTGCACGGGTGATGTGGCACGTCGCACTGGCAATGAGTACCTGGCCGACATGCTCACAAAGACCAACGTTGAGACCTTTCAGCGCTACAACGTGCAGAAGATCGTGGCCACGTGCCCGCACTGCTTCAATAGTCTGAAGAATGAGTATCCGCAGTACGGATTCAATGCCGAGATCACGCACCATACGCAGTTCATCAAGGAGCTCATTGACAGTGGACGCCTGAAGATCGACCGCAGCAAGATGTCAAGTCAGACCGTGGCATATCACGACTCGTGCTACCTGGGTCGCTACAACGACGAGTTCGAAGCCCCACGTGCCACGCTGGAGAATGTACCGGGTCTTACGATCCTCGAACCCGCTCGCTCAAAGGACCGCGGTCTGTGCTGCGGCGCCGGCGGCGGCCGCATGTTTATGGAAGAACACGTTGGCGATCGCGTCAACATCGTGCGTACGAATGAACTGCTCGAAACCGGCGCAACAACCATCGCCGTCAACTGCCCCTTCTGTACCACAATGATCACCGACGGCGTCAAAGCCGCCGATAAGATCGACTCGGTCACCATCAAGGACATCTCAGAGATCGTCAGAGAACGATTACTGATTACTGATTACTGATTACTGATTACTGATTACTGGCATCGTCATTTCCGCGAAAGCGGGAATCCATAAACCACACTGTAACTGCCGCGTGGAGCCCGGCATTCGCCGGGATGACAATCCAACGTTTGGATTCCCGCTTCCGCGTGAACGACGACTCCGACGTAATTCCGTAATTCAGTAATTCCGTAATTCCGTAATTCCGTAATTCTTCCTCACACCACCCTTGTGCTCATCGCAAACTGTTTTGCGAGCATCTCGGTAAGGGTGTGGCGATTGAAGCCTTCGACCACGTCATTATTTGGGGCGGGTAGGGCGCCGCGCTTCCAGAGTTCGTACATCTCGATGATGCTGGTGCAGATCGCTTCAACGTCTGTAGGGTTGGTGATCCACGAAGCCCCATAGCGTTCGGCATCCTTGCGGAGTGCACCCTCGGGCACGCTCACGAGCAGTGGCTTGCGAGTGCCGAAGTATTCGTAGAGTTTCGCGCTCGATATCGTGTCGGCATTGCGAGTGTTGCCAACCATCATCCAAAGAGCGTCGCTGTCAGTCAGCATCTGCACGGCATCGCGGTGGGCGCAGTAACCATGGTCGGTGATCAGGTCCATGATGCCCATCCGTTGGGCAGCCCGGCGGTATTCCTCGCGCAGAAGGCCAACGAAGTGCAGGTCCAGCGGAATGTCGGGACGCTGCGAACGAAGTTTCTTGATGGCCTTGAAGAACGGTATCGGCGTTACCACATCGTAGAAGATACCCGAGTAGGTGAGCCGGAACTTACCATCCGGACGTCTCGTCGGCTTTGAGGACTCGATGTCCTCCGGATCGTAGCCGTGAGGAATGATCACCACTTCGTCGGAACGCAGGAAATCGTGACGTCGGATCAGGTGCTCTTTGATGCGACGGTTGGTTACCGTGACGCGTGATGCTACCAGCAGCACATCGCGTTCAAGCTGCTGATGCTTGTGCGAGTGCCAGAACGTTGGGTAGAAATGGAACTGATTGCCAAACCAAAGATCACGATAGTCCACCACAAGTGGGATGCCGGTCTCATGACTCAGTTGGGCTGCTGCAGACATGGTGGAGAATGGTGGCCCGCTGACGAAGATCACGTCGAACTCCTGCTCCTTCACAAGCTGACGTCCAAGCTCAAGTGCCTGCTTCGACCATGCCTTTTTGTTGTCCGGCACGTAGAACGTGTCACTAGCCTTTCGCAGAAACTTGCGCACGAACTCCCGTGGCATGGCCACCGTGCCCTTGTCCTTGAGCTTGGCATTGATGTCAGCCCCTTGCGTGCGATGGATAACCACGTCTCGACCGTCAAGCTCTTCGAGCAGTGACTCGTCGTGAGCATAATAGGCCACCGGGCCGGTAGTGATCACATGCGGCTGCCAGCCGAAGTCAGGAAGATACTTGATGAACTTCGTCACCCTTTGGACGCCGCTCAGCCCCATGGGAGGGAAGTAATAGGCGAAGACAAGAACCGAAAGTTGATGCATCGCTTCTTACACTACCACCAATTCTCGTGGAGCAGACGTCAGGATCTTGGGTCCGCTTGGTGTGATGACGACGTCATCTTCGATGCGCATTCCAAACTTGCCCGGCAAGTAGATCCCGGGTTCAATAGTCACCACACAGTTTGTCGGGAGCGTCTGCCCACTGTTTCCGGGGGCAACGCGAGGATGCTCGTGCACCTCGTAACCCAGGCCATGTCCAAGCGAGTGTCGGAAATTGTCGCCATATCCGGCACGAGCGATCACCTCGCGTGCTGCCGCATCAAGCCCTGCTCCGGTCACACCGGTGACGGCGGCATCAAGTGCCGACATATGCGCCTGATACAGGACGGCGAATACGTCGACGATCTTCTGCGATGGTGAGCCCACGCAGAAGGTACGCGTCATGTCGCTGTATAATCCATCGACGCAACAACCGAAGTCTACTGTGATGACATCGCCCTTCTTGATCGTTGCCATGCTGGCACGTCCATGCGGCATGGCGCTGCGCGCGCCGGCCACCACGATGATATCAAACGCATCTTTCTCAGAACCCATCTGCCGCGTCGTCGTTGCAAGGAACGTGGCAACATCACGCTCGGTCATACCTGCACGCACCATGCCGAGCATCTTTTCGAAGGCTCGACTGGTGATCTCGGCGGCCGCAGCGATACTCTTGATCTCAGAGGCGCTCTTCGGCAGCAGGAGTGTATCGATAAGTCCTGCCAGCGGCACAAGGCTGGAACCCTTGGATGCCTTCTTCATGGCCAGGAACCCGGCGTGACTGTGGCGTGAAGGATCAAAGCCGATAGTCTTTAAGGGGGCAAGCAGCCCCTTACCGGAGAGTGCCTTCCATGGATCGCGGTCGATGATGACCTCGAGTCCGGCGTGCTGCACAAGCTCCTTGCGCACCTGCACGTCATAGAGATCGTTCGTAACGAAGTAGAGCTTTCGCTTCGTCACCACCACCAGGGCAGACGAACCCGAAAACCCCGTGATGTATCGAATGCTCGGCAGGTGGGCGATGACATACGCATCGAGCTTGTTTGCGCGCAACTGTTGGCGCACGGCGTCAAGTCGTGCTTCGGCCACCGCGCGCTGTGAGGTCTTTGCCATTGGTTCAGCGAGTATAGTAGTTCGGAGATTCTTTGGTGATGATCACATCGTGCGGATGCGACTCGCGAAGGCCGGCCGCCGTCATGCGGACGAATTGCGCATCGGACTTCATCTGTTCAAGCGTGCTGCAGCCACAGTATCCCATGGCCGCACGCAGGCCGCCCACCAGCTGATAGAGCGTGTCGGCAACCGGACCCTTGTATGGGACGCGACCCTCGATGCCCTCTGGTACGAGCTTGGCGATCTCATCCTCAACGTCCTGGAAGTATCGGTCAGCCGAGCCCTGTCCCATGGCACCGAGCGAGCCCATGCCACGGTAGGTCTTGTAGGCCCGACCCTCGAGAAGGATCTTCTCGCCGGGCGACTCTTCATGTCCGGCCAGCATGCCCCCTACCATCACTACATCGGCACCGGCCGCAATTGCCTTGGCTACGTCACCGGTCTGCTTGATTCCTCCATCGGCGATCACCGGCACGCCATGGCGCGCGGCTACGGCGGCAACGTTCATGATAGCAGAGATCTGTGGCACGCCCACGCCGGCAACCACGCGTGTGGTGCATATCGAGCCGGGTCCGATGCCAACCTTTACGCCGTCTGCGCCGGCATCGATCAGTGCCTCCGCACCTTCGCCGGTGCCGATGTTGCCGGCGATGATGTTCAGGGAGGGATACTTGGCCTTGATGGCGCTGACCATGGTGATGACGCCCTTGGTGTGACCATGGGCCGTGTCGACCACCACCACGTCAACACCGGCATCGACCAACGCGTCGACCCGTTCCATGGTGTCACCTGCGATTCCCACGCCGGCGCCAACACGGAGTCGACCCTGTTCATCCTTTGCCGCGTTGGGATGCTTCTGCTTCTTGGAGATGTCCTTCACCGTCATCAGCCCAACAAGATGTCCGGCAGCATCCACGATCGGAAGCTTCTCAATGCGGTGCTCATGCAGCACCTGTTCGGCGTCTTCGAGCGTTGTACCCACCGAGGCGGTGATCAGTCCCTGGCTGGTCATGATCTGCTCGATGGCGTCATCGGCATTGCGCGCAAAACGCAAGTCGCGGTTGGTCACGATACCAACAAGCTTGTTGGACTCATCCACAACGGGGAAGCCGGACACGCGGTAGCGCGACATCAGGTCGCGGGCATCGCGCACGGTTTCTGTGCGGCGCATGGTGATGGGCTTGCGGATCATGCCACTTTCAGAGCGCTTCACACGATCGACCTCTTCGGCCTGGCGCTCGATGGACATGTTCTTGTGGATGATGCCCATACCGCCCTCGCGTGCGATCGCGATCGACATGGCCGATTCGGTGACCGTGTCCATGGCAGCACTGATGATGGGGATGCGCAGGGCGATGTGGCGCGTTAGTCTGGCCGCCGTGTTGGCGTCGCGCGGGAGCGTCTCCGAGTAGCGCGGAACCAGCAGGACATCATCGAAGGTGATGCCCTCGTAGATAATTTTTTCGATTGGCATGGGCAAAAATAGGGCACACGCCCGATTGTGGCGCAGACAAAAAAGGGGCTGTGCATAACACACAGCCCCTTGATGAAATCATCACGATTCGAAGCGGTCAGGAACCTTCGCTCATCATGCGTGCTGCGCGCATGCGAGCCGCCGCCCATGTGGCCGCAACGCGCGCCGATTCGCGGGCGTGGCGGTCTTGTCCGGTGTTCGATGCGGCATGCTGATGTATGTACTCGCTTTCGACCGCATCGGCGTCAATGGCCGATGCAGGCACGAGTTCCTGCACGATGATGTTGACGTTGTTCTTCAGCACTTCCACGAAGCCCTCGCGCGAGGCGAAGTACACGACGTGGTTGTTCTCGTCTTCGATCCTGATCACGCCCGACTCCAAAGAGGAGATGATTGGGGCGTGATTGTAGAGCACTTGAAAGGGGCTGTGGGCTCCCGGCACGCTGACGGCAAGTGCTTTGCCTTCGAATGCCGTTTCCTTCGGGGTGACGATGCTGACGTTCAGGGTGCGGTCTGCCATGACTTAGCTCTGCGACTTCTTGTGGGCGTCCAACACTTCGTCGAGCGTTCCCTTGTAGCTGAAGAACGCCTCCGGCACATCGTCCACGTCTCCGTCGAGAATGGCCTTGAAGCCGGCGATCGTGTCGCTGATCTTGACGTAGCGGCCGGGGAATCCTGTGAACTGCTCGGCAACGTGGAATGGCTGCGAGAAGAATCGCTGAATCTTCCGGGCGCGGTACACGGTGAGCTTGTCTTCGTCCGAAAGCTCGTCCATACCGAGGATCGAAATGATGTCCTGCAGGTCCTTGTAGGTCTGAAGGATGCGCTTGACACGCGATGCAGTGGTGTAGTGTTCGTTGCCGATCACCAGCGGGTCCAGGATGCGCGATGTTGAATCCAGCGGATCCACGGCAGGGTAGATACCAAGCTCAGCGATCTGGCGGCTCAACACCGTTGTGGCGTCAAGGTGAGAGAACGTGTTGGCAGGTGCAGGGTCAGTCAAGTCGTCAGCCGGCACGTACACGGCCTGTACGGACGTGATCGAGCCGCGATCGGTCGAAGCGATGCGCTCCTGCAGAGCACCCATCTCCGTGGCCAGCGTTGGCTGGTATCCCACGGCCGAAGGCATACGGCCAAGAAGAGCCGACACTTCCGAGCCTGCCTGTGTAAAGCGGAAGATGTTGTCGACGAACAACAGAACGTCGCGTCCTTCTTCATCACGGAAATACTCGGCCATGGTCAGCGCCGTAAGAGCAACGCGCGCGCGCGCTCCCGGTGGCTCGTTCATCTGACCGAACACCAGCGCCGTCTTGTCAATAACGCCCGACTCGGTCATTTCCACATAGAGGTCGTTTCCTTCGCGGGTACGCTCGCCCACGCCGGCGAACACGGAGTAACCACCGTGCTGCTTGGCGATGTTGTGGATGAGCTCCTGAATGATAACGGTCTTGCCCACACCGGCGCCGCCGAAGAGGCCCGTCTTGCCACCCTTGGTGAACGGCTCGATAAGGTCGATGACCTTGATGCCGGTCTCGAACATTTCCTTCTGCGTCGACAGGCTTGAGAAGGCCGGTGACGGGCGGTGGATCGACCAGCGCTTCTCGCTGCTGATCGGCGCCTTCTTGTCGATGCCTTCGCCTACGACGTTGATCAGGCGGCCAAGAACGGCTGGACCGACTGGCACTGTGATCGGTGCGCCGGTGTCTATGGCTTCCATGCCGCGCACCAGGCCGTCGGTCGAATCAATCGCGATGGCTCGCACGCGGTCTTCTCCAAGGTGCTGCTGCACCTCGCAGACGAGCGTTTCCTTTTCGCCGCTTTCGATGGATGTGCGCTCAACAGTGATGGCGTTGAGCACTGGAGGAATCTGACCATCGGCGAATTCAACGTCGACAACCGGTCCGATGACCTGAACGATGCGTCCCTTGTTCATGGAAGATCCTGAATCGATGACACGCCCCGGGGCGTGGTTGAGAAAAAAGACGGGGCGAAAATACGCAATTGCAAGTTCGAGGCAACCTTCAACCTCTTGTCCAATTCTACGCGGTCAACTGCGGAAGTGGTAAATTTGCCGCGCCCGCGTGCAGAGCGCGCGGCTTGTCACTCACCATTTTCGCTACGCCATGTCATACATCCTGTCTGCCACCCGTACACCCATCGGTTCATTGCTCGGTTCGCTGAGCGACTTCTCCGCTCCGCAGCTCGGTGCTGCCGCGATCGCTGCCGCCGTAGAGCGCGCCGGCGTGCCCGGTGAGGCGATCAACGAGGTTATCATGGGCAATGTGTTGGCAGGCGGTGTTGGCCAGGCGCCTGCGCGGCAGGCCATGATCTTTGCCGGACTCCCCAAGTCGGTGCAGGCCATGACCATCAACAAGGTCTGCGGCTCCGGCCTCAAGGCCGTGATGCTGGCCGATCAGGCCATCCGCTGCGGCGATGCCGAGATCATCGTGGCCGGAGGTCAGGAGTCGATGACCAATGCGCCCCATGCCATGCTCGACTCGCGCAAAGGCGTCAAGTTCGGCAACGCGCGTATGGTCGACCTCATGCAGTGGGATGGACTCTGGGACGTGTACAATCAGGTTCCGATGGGCGATGCCGCCGAACTCTGCGCCAGTGAGTGCGCAATCAGTCGCGAGGCACAAGATGAGTATGCCATCGAGAGCTACAAGCGCGCCCAGCATGCCCAGGCCCAGGGGTGGTTTGCAGATGAGATCACGCCGATCACGGTCAAGGGGCGCAAGGGTGACGTGGTGATCGACACCGACGAGGAGCCTTCGAAGGTGAACTTCGAGAAGCTCGCCGCACTCAAGCCCGTGTTCAAAAAGGATGGTACGGTTACGGCCGCCAATGCCTCGACGATCAACGACGGAGCAGCTGCGCTGGTGATCGCATCCGAAGGCGCCATGAAAGCACACAATGCAAAGCCCCTTGCCCGCATCATCTCGCAGGGGTCCTTCGCACAGGATCCACTGTGGTTTACCACCTCGCCGGTGGAGGCCATCCGCCGCGTGGTTGCCAAGGCAGGTCTGACGTTGGAGGACATCGATCTGTTTGAGATCAACGAGGCCTTCTCGGTCGTTGCCCTGGCGGCAAAGAACCAGCTTGGCATCCCGCACGATAAGATGAACGTCCACGGCGGCGCCGTCGCCCTGGGTCACCCCATCGGTGCCTCGGGTGCGCGCGTGCTGACCACGCTCATCTATGCACTCAAGCGCCACAACAAGAAGTACGGTCTGGCAACCCTCTGCATCGGCGGGGGAGAAGCCAGCGCCGTCGTGATCGAGAACCTCGCCTAAGGCCGGCGCTCGATCGATATCACTTCAGAACATCTTTCTCACCACTGGAATAACACGACATTATGGACATGCGCACAGTCACGCTCATTCAGGGCGATGGAATCGGCCAGGAGATCTGTCAAAGCGTCATCGACGTCTTCGCTGCGGCCAAGGTGCCGGTACAATGGGAAATGGCCATTGCCGGACTCGAGGCCATCGAGAAGTTCGGCAACGGCGTGCCCCCTGAGACGCTCGAGAGCATCAAGCGCAATACCGTGGCCCTAAAGGGGCCTACCACCACTCCGATCGCCGGTGGACATAAGAGCGTGAACGTTACGATCCGCAAGGCCCTGGAGCTGTATGCCAATGTGCGCCTTGCCAAGTCCATGCCCGCTGTTGAGACGCGCTTCAGCAATGTAGATGTGCTGATCGTGCGCGAGAACATCGAGGATACGTATTCCGGCATCGAGCACATGCAAACCCCGAACGTTGCTCAGTGTCTGAAGCTCATCACACGTCAGGGCTCGATGGCCGCCATTCGCTACGCCTTTGAAGAGGCACGCAAGCTTGGACGCAAGAAGGTCACGTGTGTTCACAAGGCCAACATTCACAAGATCAGCGACGGACTTTTCCTGAACGTCTTCCGCGAGGTTGCCACCGAGTATCCTGAGATCGAGGCCAACGACATCATCGTCGACAACTGCTGCATGCAGCTGGTGTCGCGTCCGGAGCAGTTTGATGTGCTCGTACTGCCGAACCTGTATGGCGACATCGTTAGCGATCTCTGTGCGGGCATCGTGGGCGGTCTTGGCGTTGCCCCTGGCGGCAACATCGGGCGCGATTGTGCTGTGTTCGAAGCCGTTCACGGGTCGGCGCCGGACATTGCCGGTAAGGGGCTGGCCAATCCGACGGCCATTCTGCTGTCGAGCGTTCAGATGCTCCAGTACATGGGTCTGATCGGCTACGCCTCGGCCATCCAGAATGCCCTTGAGTCGGCCCTTGCCGACGGCGTAAAGACGCGTGACCTTGGTGGAACGGCATCAACATCGGAGTTCACCGCCGGCATCATTGCCCGCCTGAATCTGGACGGTGCAGAGAGCAATGTCGTACCGGCTCGGGACGGCGCGGCAAAGGAGCCGACGATGATCTCCGAAGACTGGGAACTCATCGGATGCGATGTGTTCGTAGAAAACCATGGGCTTCCGCAGATGCCTGAGAAGATCGGCCCCTTTACACTCAGACTCATCTCGAACCGAGGTACGAAGGTATGGCCGGGTGCAACACCTGATATCATGCTGGTTGACCACTTCCGCAACAGATACGTTGCCGACACGTCTGTGACGCGTCAGGACGTGCTGGCGCTCCTGCAGGAGCTCACGGCAATGGGTAAACACTGGTGTCACGTCGAACTGCTGAATCAAGTGGCAGGAGAGCCGCGATACTCAAAAGCGCAGGGTGAATGACCGAACGTCGACCAGAGATACAACAGACACCTGAGCCGGTGCAGCGACGCTGGAAACGGCTCCTGTGGACGTTGGCTCGGGTCGGCTACGGTATTGTTGCCACGGCCATCATATCGTCTGCCCTCATCGTTGTGCTGGCGCAGACGCAGATGGCGCGAGACTTCCTCACGGCACGTCTCGTCAGCGTTGTTAATTCGAACATCGCGGGTCGGTTCGACTGCGGTACGATCTCGATCGATGTCTTCCATGGCGTGGTGATCTCTCGCCCCCTTCTTACCGTTAGGGGGCGTCCTCTGCTTTCGGCTGACGAGATTTCGGTGTCGTATGACGTGGCCGCACTTGTCGGCAAGACGTTGGCCGTGAACCGAGTTGTGCTAAGCTCGCCGCGAGTGAATCTGCAGCGCGGGCGAGATTCGGTATGGAACGTTTCACAGTTTCTGCTGCCTGCCGATACGACCTCGGCGCCGCCGCCGAATCTGGTGATCCGACTGCGAAGTCTGGTCATCACCAAGGGCATCGTCAATGAAGACGATCAGACGGTAGAGAGTCCCGTCGATGGACGCTTTGACCCGCTGCATCTGGCGCTTCGGAACGTTGAGCTGCGTGCGTCGGCACTGCTCGATCTGCGTGCTCGCGACTATACCATCGGGATCGATCACTGCTCGTTCCATGATCTGCGGCAGCAGCCTCTGAACGTACTCGAGCTCCTGCTGGCGGCTCGCATTCGTCCGCAGGGCATATCAGTGCCGCTGCTGTCGATCACGACGCCAACCTCGCATGTGAACCTGAGTGCAGCCATTGATGGCCTCGACATTGTGGCTGACGGCATTGATTCGGAGACCTTCCGACGTCATCCGCTCAGGGCAACGGTCGACGCCGAACGCGTCAACGGTCGAGACGTTCTCTATGTGGTCCCCGGCCTTGACATCGTAGGGGATTACTCGTTGAAGGCCAACGTGACATATCGGGGTGACCGTGTTGCGGTGGACGCGATGGATCTGACTGCGGGCGATGGACGTCTGCGCGGAGCAGTTCTGGTGACGTCACTGAATGATAGCAAGAAGCTCGGACTGGACATCTCACTCAACGAGTCGAGCATTCGCTACGACGACGTGCGACGTCGGATGCGCTTCATCGGGCTGCCGGAGCTGAACTTCCTTTCGCGGGCAACGGCCAAGTACATTCGTCTCAAGGGGCATCCTTCCGATTCTCTGAGATTCGAGGCCGACATTGCCGACAAGCCCGGACACGTGGTGGGCAACATGACGCTCTACCTTGGTGGGCCGAGCCTTGGATACCGGGCCAACGTTGACATCACCGGGGGCGAGCCGGCGGTCTTTGCGCCCGAGTTGGAGCGTTCTTCCATCAACGGGACTTTCGCCGTTAACGGTGTTGGTTTTATTCCTTCCGAGTTTGACGGATCCTATGCCTTTACGCTGCGTCCATCAGTTGTGCTGGGCCGCGCGGTATCCTACGCCACCATGGACATGGTAGCCGATGAGCCTGGTAAGCTGGTGTTCAAGCAGGCTGAGGTGCGCTTTGGCGTCGACCGTCCGGATTCCACAACGTCGTTCTTCGAGACGGCGCAGACGCGCTCGCTGAGCATGACCGGTCCGCTGGACCTGTCGAACATGGATCGCATCGCCTATCAACTGTCGTTGTCGTTCTCGTCACTGAATCTGGCGCAGCTACTTCGCGATGAGGCTCTTCCGGACATTCTCTCCGGCACGGCATCGGTCAATGGCTCGGGCGTCGAGCTCGACAGTATTGTCGGAAGTCTCACGGCCAGCATCGATGAGTTTGCATTGCGTGATCGGGCCCTTCTGCCGTTTGATGTGTCGCTTACCAGTCGAGTGGACGGGTCGGTGCGCCGCATCGAACTTGACGCACCGTTCGGGTCGGCACGGCTTTCGGGCACGTTCCTGCCGAGTGCCGTGATCGAGGCCGTATCGGATGCCATCACGGCCGTGGCCGAAGAGGTAGGGCTGCGGTCGCAGCCCTTCAGAAAGGTCAGAGGCGACGGGTTCATACGCAAGAGGGTCGCCCCCTTCATGCCTCTGGATGCGACCTTTGAGATCAATGTTCGTGACGTTTCGCCGGTCAACATCGCGCTCGACTCCATGACCATTTCGACAAGGGCTGCATGTAGGGGGCGCATCATCGGTACAGCCGAAAAGATCGATGTGGCAATCGACGAGCTTGACGTCACCGACCTGCTCGTGCGCGCTGACTCGCTGGTGATCGTATCGGATCCGACGCAAATGTCGGGCCGACTCTTGATCGGATGGCGCGACTCGCTCGTGAGCGTTGATCAGATCCGCCTGCGCGCTGTTTCAAACGGCCGCATATCGATCAATGATCTGATGGTCAAGCACCCAAGTCTGCTTCTCGACGGCATCGGCGACAGTTTTCAGGTAACGACGCAGGCCGACGTTAATGGCATTGATGCATTCGTGAAGGCCTCGGCCACATCGGGCGCCGACTCCGTGGTGCTGGAAGTTGATTCGCTTCATGCCGTTGTTGATGCGCGAAAGGGGCTAGACTGGCGCAGCATCAGGCGTTCCACGGTGCGCATTGCTGATGCCGAGATGACGGTGTCAAACCTGCTCGTGCGTCGATTGTTTTCAGAGTTCGTGGCCATCGATGGACTCATCTCGGCCGAGAGGTTTCGGGATCTGCGCATTCGTTTGTCGGACTTTTCGATTCCTGATCTGCGCCGCTTTGTGACGCTCCCGGATGGTCATCCGGTGACCTATCTAAAAGGGGGCATCTCAAAACTAGACCTCATCGTCAATGGAACGTGGAGCGACCCCGAGCATCTTGTTCGCATTGATGCCGATGACCTTACGTACAACGGAGAGCTCATTGGATCGCTCGTGGCCTCAGCGTCGTATCGCGACAGGAACAGCGTAGGCACACTTACCATACGAAATCCGCGATTGCTCAATGAGAAGAGCGCGCTCATCGTTGCGATCAATCAGCTGCCCCTCGACCTTTCTCTGAAATCTGTAGACAAGCGATGGGTCATGGACAAGCCCATCGATATCGATCTGACGGCTACGAACCTGGCCCTCGCAGCCGTAGAGCCTTTTCTGCCGGCCGTCGAAAAGGTGCAAGGTGTTGGCAACGGCTATGTGACAATCAAGGGAACGCCTCGCGACGTTGAGCTTGGTGGACGAGCCTGGTTCAAGAATTCCAGTTTTGTTGCATCGCCAACCAACATTCAATACAGGGCTGAGGGCTCTCTTCACCTTGATGGTTCGAAGCTCTTCCTCGACACCATCACGGTGCGCAATTACCCTCGTGATCGCCGCAACGGAATCGCACAGGCCGAAGGAACGGTAACCTTCGACGGACTCTCTGTGCAGCGTGTGGACTTCCAGGTTCGGTCACCGGGCATCCTTGTCATGAACAAAGGCTCGCAGGCCCGCAACCCGAAGATCTTTGGCGACGTGGTCATCGCCAATGGCAGGGGCGGCCCGATAAAGTTCTTTGGCACGCTCGACGAGCCCCATCTCGAGGGAGATGTCGATGTGCTCTTTGCCGATATCGTCTTTCCGCAGGAGAGGGAAGGCGCAAAGGCCCGATATACGTCGTTCATCTACAATCGTTCCGGCGATTCGCTGCAGCGATACAACAGCATCATGGATGTGTTGAAGCAGGACACAGCAAAGCTCGCTGCTCAGATGCTCAAGGATGGCATGCAGGATGTGGGCAAGGTCGTAGAAAACGTTATTAAAACAACCACGGCTTCGTTCTCAGATATTCTGCGATATGATCTGAATGTGTATCTCAAAGGTCGAACGCTTATGACCATGGTCTTTGGCGTATTCGAGATCCTTATCGCCGACCTAGAACCGGTCGACGCAAACGTTCCGCTCGTTTTTACGGGACGTTTTGTGGACAATTCGACCAATCTTCGAGGCCGCGTGCGCGTAAAGGACGGCACCAGCACCTACAAGTTCTATAAGCCTTTCTTGGCCAGCGGTACGCTGGATTTCACATTAGGGGGCTTGTCCAATCCCACACTCGATCTGACGGCCGTCTACCGCGATAGGCGATTCGTTAATGAACGTCCGGAAGACTTCCGGGTTGAGATCGCTATATCGGGAACAAAGCAGAAGCCGATCGCTCGCTGGTCGGTCTATCGCAACGACCGCAAGCAGCAGGGTGATTCGGCAAAGATCACCGGAGATGCGCTCATGCTTATTCTGCTTGGGCGAACGCAGGACGAGCTTGTTTCCACCGGTCAAGGCAACCTCGTCGGTGAGGTCAACGCCTCGCTTTCGGCCGTTGCCACTTCGGCCCTCGGAGATCTTCTCAGTGGAATCGGCGGCATCGTCCAGAGTGTGCAGATGGACCTTGGGGCAGAGTTCTCTCAGACACGGCTCACCGTATCAGGGCAGCTCTGGAGCGACGTCTCGTACCGCCTCACCGGCCAGGTCAGCGACTTCGCAGGTAACTCCACTATCACCGTGACGATCCCCTTCACGGTCATCAACAACTCCGACGCAATGCGATACCTCAAACTCGACGTCTCGCGCTCGGTCAACAACACCGGCAACATCACGCGCTTCCAACGCCTCTGGGAAGTAAAATTCGGAGCGCGCCTGCCGTAGGACGGCTTCGACGTGGTGGACGGCTAGGTATGGATTCCCGCTTGCGCGGCGGTCATCAGTTGTCTAAACTTGTAACACGAAAGTGACGCAACAACGTATTTATCAATTCGGCCGCCACGAATTGGAAGCCCTACCCCGATGAGCAACATGAATTCGTTTGCGTTTCTGTGGATCAGCCTGCTGTTGTTACCTATGTGTGTTCCATTCGAAGCTGAGGCCTCAGAAACCGACAGTAGAATGCGCAGGGTTTATGCCGTTCTAGCAGGCCCGCAGGGTGACTATCGAACGCAGGGAAAGGCTCGGCTTGGGGCATCGTCCTGGATCGTTTCTATGATGCAGAAACGTGGATTTCTTTGGTTTGACCTAGACTCGATGACTCTGCGCCTCGACAATCGTGGCTTT
>VERF01000077.1 GCA_018882895.1 Candidatus Kapaibacterium sp. | reverse complement strand
CCCTTTGGACAGGGCCTTCGTCTCAACATCAGCGAGACGGACAACACACTCAGCGTCGAGCTCGTAATTGAAGTAGCACCGATGTTTCGAATTCAACCGCGCCGTGCCATCGAGCTCATCTCATACATGCGCTCCATCGTCAAGACATGGCCGGATTTGGCCGCCACTTTCGGTATCCCGCGAAGGGAACAACAAATCATGAAGGATTCATTCGCGGCATGAATGCCGGGTAACGCACGAGACTGCGTCTCGCCCCTACAGCTCAGCGCCGCCCCTACTTCCACCGTCCTACATTTGCGGCGGTGTGCGGCCCCAATCGGCTGATCTTGAAGTACGAGTCCTTCTTGACTACGCCGGCAGCGGCAGTTCCGAGTGTAATGAGCGGCGTGAGCGATCCGTTTTGGCGCATTCGGAGGACTCCGGTGACATAGTACCAAGCAGAACTATTGGCGGCCACTGCGGAAAGTGCGGCAGCTGCGACTCCACTTTGAAACGCACCAACTGAAGCGTTAGGTGCAGCAACATCTGCCGGTCTCGCACCGAATGATTTCCACGATAGCGAGGAAAGTGTTGCGGTGCCACCGAATGAAAAATTCAGAGCTCCCGTAGTTGAGAGTGATGTAAGGTGGATGAGCATTTCAAACTCATACAAACCCCATTGCAGGTCAATAGAACCATTTGCTGGTCCGCCTCCGCCATCGAAGAGTGCTTGTGCAGCTGTCGAGCTGGTAAGGGTATTGTCGGCATCCAGGATCACGAAGTACTTCGACGGCAGTACGCCACGTGCCAAGGTGTCGATGGTTGTGTAAAAGACGAAGCCGTCGAATTCGACGGCGCTCTTTTCGGCATTCGTCAGGTTTGTTCCACTGGTGAATTTCAGCGGAGCAAGCGAGGCCGTGCCGGCGCCAATATGGCATCGAGCGCTGGGAAGCGTTCCGGAAGGCAACATGAAACCGGCATTCCCACGAGTAACTTCTAGTCCGATATTGGTTGATCCACCAGTTACCGAGATCCTCACACCGCGATTGGTCGAACTGCCTCCAGAATGTGAATTCTCTATGGAGATGCCAACAGCAGTATCAGCATCATTCGTGGCAGAAATGGCAAGAAGTGTTCCATTATTACTTCCGCCCGCGGTATTCGTGTGAGTCGAGCTCAGCGATAACGCCGTTTTGCCACCAAGAGTGCTCCACGTCCACGTCTGTGGATGGAAATGACGTACGTCTGGCGCATTGGCAACAGCGCCCGTGAGTGAGGACAGAGACACTGAGCCTCCGCTCGACCAAGAAAGCACTCCCGATCCGTCGGAGACCAGAACTTGATTCGCGGTTCCCTGAGCAGGGGGCAGTGTTAGTGAATACGACGTTGCCAAGGCCGACGGTGCCAAGATGCTGATGCCGGAGGCCTGATTGGTCGGATCGACAAGACGGATGATGTGTTCCGAAGAGCTACCCTGCGCAGAGAGCCTCACTACCAACAGCGATAGAGAGACAAACATGACAGCTACGCGCATCAGCTGCAGTCTCATTCCCACTTCCCCCTACGTTTAACGTTATCCGCACCAAGACACGAGATCTTCATATATGCATTGCGGTGGATGTCCGTAGCCGCAGAAGAGCTCGGCCTTAACTGTGGCGTAAGATCAGCTGTGGCAGATGTTACGCGAATGATTCCTCGGATGAAGACCTGGTCATTTGCTGTAGCGTTGGGACCTTCGATCCGATCGTTTGAGCTGGTCACATTGAACGAGACATCTTTAGCATCATTGCCCGACGAGGTTCCACCATCGTAGGCCAAGGTCATCCAGGCATACTCCACCGTTGGCGTGCCGCCCTCCAGAAACCGGAAGCCGATGTAACCTGAATAGTTTAGCAAGAACAAGATCTCGAACTCATAAGTACCCCTGGGCAACGTGATCGTGGGCAAGCCTGATGCTGCCCTGAAGAGGTCATACCATACGCCAGTGGTAGGATTGTAGTTGGTGACCGATTGATTATTGGCAAGAGAGTCGTTTAGACACCGATACATTATTGACGGCATGGTGCCCATCATGTCGTTGGCAACGCTGGACACGAAGACTGTGTCCCAGTAGGCCATCTCTCCGGCCTTGTAATCATTGGTGCCCGTGTATGTGTCAAGCGAGACGTTAGCTCGGCCGTTATGCAGCTTCAATGGAGCTCCTGCATTGGCCGTGTTTGTGCCACTTCCAATATGGACGATTGCGCTGGGCATGGTTGTTCCAAACCCTGTAAGTCCATTCACGACCATCAGCGCAGGCTGGTCTTCACTGGTATTGCTCCCGCCAAGTACTTCGGAGCCGTTAATCTTCACACCGTAGTTGATAGAACCTGTGCCAGTACGCGAGTTTACAATATCAAGCGTGGTTGTCTGCTGCAAAGCACCAATATTGGGACCGGTCAATGCCAAGCGAAGCGTCGTTGCAGTCGGAATTGACTTGTTGATGAGATTCGTTGAAAGCATGAGGGCTGCGATGTTCGATGAAGATCCACTCCACGACCAAGAAAGTGCATTGTTCAGATTGTCAATCGTGTTTGATGCACCAGTTGACGTGATGCTAGAAAATGAAGCTCCACCAGAAACCCAGCTCAAACCTGATCCATTGGAACCCAGCGCCTGACCGCTCGTTGGAGCCGAGGCGGGTAGCGAAAGCGAGTATGTTGGGACGGGTGAACCGGGTTGCAAGGTGATTCCGCCAACGGGTTGGCCAGGATGAATCAATTGCAGCCTATGCATTGTTTTCGTCCCCTGAGCAACGCATACAATAGAGGTGGACATGTATATCATGCTTACAAAAATCACTTTGTATGCGAGTCTAGCTCGGGAAGGTACGCGGATGCTTCTCATTTCCAGTCCCCAACAGTTGTTACGGTTGACGAGCCCAGCGGCGAGATCATGAAGTATGAGTTCTTCATGACCACAGCAGCCGCTGCGGTTTCTAATGAGATCTGCGGTATCAGTGTCCCTCCGGCCGAAAGACGAATAATGCCCGTGATCCAAACACAGCCTGCGGTTCCGCTGTTAGCTGTAACAATCGCAAGATCCGCGGCAGTGGCCATTACGCCCGATCCAGCAGCAGCGGTTGTGATAGCAACTCCAGAGACGATCTTACGTCCAACTGTTCCCCATCGTTGCGAGGCAATGGTTGCCGTACCGCCAAAGGCAAATCCGAATGACCCTGTACCACTGAGTGATGTCAGGTAGAGTAAGCATTCAAACTCGTAGGTACCTTCAGCAAGCACGATTCGGCCATTCGTTGATCCTCCGCCACCGTCAAACAGCGGTTGAGCAGCTGTTTGACTCGTGAGAGTATTGTCTGCCGTAAGCACTACAAACGACTTTGATGGAATGACTCCACGATTAGGCTGGGTGATAGTGCTATAGAACACTTTGCCGTCGTATTCCCATGCTCCCTCTTGGGGTGTGGTCAACAAGGTTCCGCTTGTAAACTTAAGCGACCCGAATGGGGGGTAGGCGTCAGAGCGCCCGATGTTGAGACCCGCCGATGGTCGAAGCACTGTTAGATCACCCGCACCAGATGACCCTGATTCTCGTGCAAGAACAGAAAGTCCATTCTCTACAATTAGTGCATAGTTCGTGGTTCCCGATCGCACGTCGACCGACATGCCATAGATAGGCCCAGCAGCGGATAACACTGACGTCTCGTTTAATGCGATGGAGGTTGCGTTCGATAAGGAGTTGTTGTTACCTGTCATGGACAGAGACACAAGTGTCTGAAGATTCGAAGCGGCATTGCCCGAATTGCTCGAGAGCGTCAAGGCTGTCGACCCACCGATAACATCATCCCATTGCCACTTTGTGTTAAAAGCAGAATTACTAATCGATGAAGTTGTCGTCGCTGCAGTGATAGATGACAACGCGAGTGGAAGGCTAGACGTCCATGATACGACACCACTTCCATTGTTCACTAACACCTGTCCGTTCGATCCCAATGCGCTCGGCAGTTCCAGTGTGTACGGTGTGATCCCAGCAGGTGGCTGCAACGTCACGGAATTTGTTGGGGACGTGGCGTTGATAAATCGAAGGGATTGAAACGAGCTAACGCTTTGAGGGCGTGCCGTACTCAGCAACGAGAGGAACATCGCCAGCACCCAAAACAAGCGGCTAATGACAGGCTGTACGCTCATGGCATCAATTAATACTTCTCATGAGTTCAAACCAGGACGTGTTGCTGTCCCAAATCAGCACGATGGTCGATCCATCGGTGAGTTGCGCCGTACCTGTAAGAACAAGATTACCGGCATCGGCAAGTTCGATACCGTTTGCAGCTGTACCTCCCCCGCTGACGCGGATGACAAGGATCTGACCGTCCGAAAGACCGTTACTAAGTGTAATCGTTCTGTTTACCGGTGTACCGTTACTAGTTATCCGCAGGAAGCTTTTCGCGCCAACTGTGATGGCTGTACCGTCAGCACCAACCGTGGCCGGCGTGCCGGGAGTTGCTGCAATATGGCCTCCAACGGAAACCGACCCCTCATTGGAGACGCTGGTAAGCACCGTGCCAGCCGAGTTCTGCACTTCGACGATGTTGGCCGTCTGAGATGCAGCAGCCCTCACAACCAGGCCCGGACGTGTTGACGCACCGGAGACTATGTTGAACTGAGCCGTCGGTCCCGTCGTAATTCCGACATACACCAAACCATCGCCAGCTATGCGCATGCGCTCATTGGCACCAGATGCTCCGGTGAAGAAGCGAATATCCTGCGCCGTTGCATTGGTCGTTGCCAGGATAAGGGGCTGAGCACTCGTCGTACCAAGGCGCGCACCAGAGGTGCCATTCCATGCATCAACTGTTGGATTGCCCGAAAGCGACCATCCCATTGATGCACTCAGCGTTGCAAGGCTCACCTCCTCAACTCGACCACTGCTGTTTGCCACCAAGACTCGATCATAGCCTGCCGAGATCGTCGCTGATGCTGTACCGTTAAGATTGTCGATTACCAGCGGGCCCGACATCGTAAACGTGCCATCTACGGCGAGCTGTGCTCGGTAGACGTTGTTTGTACCGAACCATAGTGGCTGCGTGTTACGCGTCCCAACCCAAGGGCCTCGGTCGCCATTGACAAACTGCACTGTGGAGCCATTCAAGCTCGGCGCATACGTACCTGCTGCTGTTGTGTTGCCGTTGATGCCCCAGCCGGTATTCGTTGCATCAGCGAACGCTGTGAAGCTGACTTCTTCGATCTGGCCTGACGAGTTCCCAATGAGAATCCGATCATACCCGGCCGGCAGCGTCGCTCCGGCGGTGCTGCTAAGGTTGTTGATCACCAGCGGGCCCGACATTGTGAACGTGCCATCGGTTGCTATTGCTGCACGATACGTACTATTCACACCAAACCACAACGTCTGTGCATTCCTTGTGCCTACCCATGAACCCTTGTCGCCATGTCCAAACTGATACGTTAACGCGTTCAGGGTGGGTGTGTATGTGCCCACAACATAGTCGCTCCCTGATAGCGCCCAAGCTGCACTGGCAGCATTGGCCCAGCTAAGGTTTCCGCTGGCGTCGCTACTCAAGAGTTGGCCTGCTGTTGGTGCTGTGGTCGGCAGGGTATACGTCAGATCGGCTGCCTGAGCTCCGGCACGGAAGGCGGTGTAGTTCGCACCACTCGCACTAGGCTCACGAAAGCGCAGCTCACCGGCTGTACCGGTGTTGTCGAGGTAGATGTTTCCGTTCGTTACAGTAAACATTGTTGCCGCTGTTGGCGATAGTCTCATCATCTCCACGTCGCCGATGTACCACCGGTGCGTTGTGGTCGCGGGAGAGAAATAGTTTAGCTGGTCTGCGGAGACTCCGAGGCCATAAACACTTCCCGCCGTCGATGACTCGAAGATTCTGAGCTTAGCCTTGCTTGATGTTGGCGCGTCTGCGAATGTGGAGCCAAGTGTTACGGTCAATGGTGTTGCTGTCGAGACACCTCCCCCAAGTGCTCCACCAAATGTTACATTGCCTCCGGAGGCAATGCGCATACGCTCGGTACTATTCGTACGAAACAGAAGATCTGTAGCCGCATCAGTACCGATGCCCGCAGCCGAACCTACGAGCGTCATGAAACCGTTGTTGTCGAGCGTATTTGTGAGAACATCACCGATGTACCACCGGTGCGTTGTGCCTGCAGGCGAGAAATAGTTCAGACGGCTGTCAGAGACGCCAAAGCCATACACACTTCCCGCCGTCGTTGACTCGAAGATTCTGAGCTTAGCCTTGTTTGACGTTGGTGCATCGGCAAATGATCCGCCAAGACTTATGCTCACCGGCGTGGCCGTTGAAAAGGCCGCACCAAGTGGACCACCAACAATGATGTTCCCACCACTCAGCACCCGCATGCGCTCTGTGTTGCTCGTGCGCAGAACGAAATCCACCGCGTCCGTCGTACCGATGAAGTTGGTGGAGGCGTTTGTGCCGGCGTTTCCGGTGAGCCCCCATGACGATGACACCACACTAGCCCAGCTAAGGTTGCCACTTGCATCACTGCTCAAGAATTGGCCCGCCGTTGGTGCAGAAACTGGCAAAACGTACGTAAGGTCTGCTGCTTGAGCACCTGCACGGAAGGCGGTGTAGTTTGTGCCCGAACTACTCGGCTCGTCGAAGCGAAGCTCCCGAGCCACGTTGTCATTGTTGTCGATGAGTATATGCCCATTCATCACCGTGAGCTTCTGACTCGGCGTGGTTGTGCCGATGCCCATGTTACCTGAGGCAAGCAAGTTGAAAAGCCTGTCGTTTCCAAAAAAGCCAAAGGTCAAACCGTTTGAAGTCGAACTGGCACCAGCATAGCTGAATCCAATGTATCCAGAGTTGTTCGTGCTAGCTGCTTGTCCAAGAATATGGATCAGATTTGCATTAGCTGGCATTGACGAGTTCAATGCTGAGGACGCCCAGTTGAAAGCATCTGTACCGGTCGTTAGAATTGCAAAAGCACCTGTATTGCTTGAGCCCGTACCACTCACCGTAAGCCGCGATCCTGGAGATGTCGTTCCGATGCCGACGTTCCCGCCGCTCGTGACACGCAGCTTCTCGGTGTTGTTCGTGCGGACAACCAAGTCCACCGCGTCCGTGGTACCGATGAAGTTGTTGGTAGCATTCGTGCCGGCGTTGCCGAGCAGATTCCAGGCTGTTCCTATGCTACTGGTCCAACTCAGGTTGCCGCTAGCATCGCTGCTGAGAACCTGTCCGGCGGTTGGAGCCGAAGTAGGCAGGGTATACGTCAGATCAGCTGCCTGAGCACCTGCACGGAAGGCCGTGTAGTTCGATCCACTCGCACTAGGCTCTCGGAACCGCATTTCACCGGCAGTTCCGGAGTTATCCAGGAACATGTTGCCATTCATCACGGTGAACCGCTGTGTCGGCGTCGTGGTCCCGACGCCCATGTTTCCCGACGCAAGGATATTGAACAAGTTGTCGTTTGCAAACAAACCGAAGGTCAGGAAGTTCGACAGCGAACCGGCACCAGAATAGTTAAAACCGATGTACCCTGAATTGTTAGTGCTGGCGGCCTGTCCTACCAGTTGGATGATGTTTCCCCCGACCGGCATGGATGAGTTGAACGCCGTTGACGCATAATTCCACGCATCAACGCCTGTATTGACAATGCTGATTGCCGGGATGTTACCCGATCCTGTCGCACTGACCGTCAGTCGCGATCCGGGCGATGCCGTCCCAATGCCCACATTGCCACCACTCAGCACCCGCAGGCGCTCTGTGTTGCTCGTGCGCAGAACGAAATCCACGGCGTCCGTCGTACCGATGAAGTTGGTGGACGCGTTTGTGCTGGCGTTGCCGGTGATCCCCCAGTCCGTCGAGCTGGACGTCCAGCTTAAGACGCCGCTGCCATTCGTCGTCAGCACTTGTCCATTTGTGCCGGCGCCCGTCGGAAGCGTCATCGTCCACGTTCCTGCTGCCGCTGCCGTATTGATCGTCACCAAACCCGATGTTGAACCGGCAAGAGACATCGTACCTGCCCTGGTTCCCGGTGATCCAAGCTGGATAAGCGTTGATGGTGTGGTTGTACCTACACCAATGTTACCGGCGAAGTACGCATTACCCGTGTGGTTTTGCAAAACAATTGATGCCAGAGATCCGGCCGGAATACTGGTAAATGTTCCACTTCCCCATCCCGCTGTTGCGGATGGACCATTAAGAAACATCGTCGAATTTTGCACGGCGCTTGCGTCATCGGTGTTGTACCAATAAATACCCCAATTGGCGTTCGATTCCTGGTATATCCAGCCATTTGCGTTGCTGACAGTTTCTTTCAAGAAGATCGAAGGTGTGCCCGGCGCTCCCGCTGTTCCTGACTTTTGTATCGAGCCCGTGAGTGAAATGTCACCGGAAACGCTAAGTCTTGTGCTTGGCGTGGTGGTTCCGATACCAACGTTGCCGGCGCTCGTAACTCTCATACGCTCCGTGTTGCCCGTGCGCAGAACGAAATCCACCGCGTCCGTGGTACCGATGAAGTTGGTGGACGCGTTTGTGCTGGCGTTGCCGGTGATCCCCCAGTCCGTCGAGCTGGACACGGTCGTCCAGCTTAAGACGCCGCTGCCATTCGTCGTCAGCACTTGTCCATTTGTGCCGGCGCCCGTCGGAAGCGTCATTGTCCACGTTCCTGCTGCCGCTGCCGTATTGATGGTAATCAGTCCCGAGGTTGATCCGGCAAGCGACAAGGCGCCGGCCAGCGTACCGGGCGTACCTAGCTGCAACAGCGTGCTTGGCGAGGTCGTTCCGATTCCAACGAGGCCCGAGTTGTTGATCACCATACGATCGGCCGGGTTTGCCCAGCCGGTAGAAAATGCCAACCCAGTTGATAAGAAACCAAACGAATAGGCACGGATGGCCGCCGCGGCATTACCTGTTGAGTTTTCCCTGAAGCTGATCATCGGCCCACTGCCGACTGTGCCGGCAACCATTTGTCCAGAAAGCGCAAGGACAGTCTGACCGGCTGTCACAGCAGCGGTTGCACCGTCGAACACATGCAGGCGGGCAGCAGGCGATGCCGTCCCAATGCCCACATTGCCACCACTCAGCACCCGCATGCGCTCTGTGTTGCTCGTGCGCAGAACGAAATCCACCGCGTCCGTCGTACCGATGAAGTTGGTGGTCGCACTGGTAGTTGCATTTCCTGTCAGACTCCAGTCTGCCGCCGGAGCGCTCCACGTCAGCGTTCCACTAC
>VERF01000020.1 GCA_018882895.1 Candidatus Kapaibacterium sp. | reverse complement strand
GAGACGCTTCGCGTGCGAGACGCTTCGCGTGTGAGACGCTTCGCGTGCGAGACGCTTCGCGTGCGAGACGCTTCGCGTGTGAGACGCTTCGCGTGCGAGACGCTTCGCGTGCGAGACGCTTCGCGTGTGAGACGCTTCGCGTGCGAGACGCTTCGCGTGCGAGACGCTTCGCGTGTGAGACGCTTCGCGTGCGAGACGCTTCGCGTGCGAGACGCTTCGCGTGCGAGACGCTTCGCGTGCGAGACGCTTCGCGTGCGAGACGCTTCGCGTGCGAGACGCTTCGCGTGCGAGACGCTTCGCGTGTGAGACGCTTCGCGTGCGAGACGCTTCGCGTGCGAGACGCTTCGCGTGTGAGACGCTTCGCGTGTGAGACGCTTCGCGTGTGAGACGCTTCGCGTGCGAGACGCTTCGCGTGCGAGACGCTTCGCGTGCGAGACCTTCGGTGCGAGACCTTCGGTGCGAGACCTGTAACCTGTAACCTGTAACCTGCAACCTGACTGCAACCTAAAACCTCAGCACTGCTTCCCAGGCTTTGAAGAGTTCCCAGGTGGATGCCACGTCGCGGAGGCAGTATTCGGCGATGGACGTATGGTCACCTTTCTCGAAGAGGTCTCCAACTTTGGAGCCATCGACACCGGCGGATTTTGGTGAGGCGATCCCGAAGGACTTGGCGTAGAAGTCGAAGTTGAACTTTCGGGTGGCGCCGCTGGCAGCCCCCTGAAAGAACGTGAGCCGATCGATGAGGTCGATATGGCCGCTGTAGTTGAACTTGGTACCGTCCATGAGATTTCGTGACGGACGAATGCCGTGTACGGCGCTTCGGAGCATCAGCCAGGGAGCGTCGAAGTTGCGGCCGTTGAAGGACACAAGCGTTATGCCTCGGTGATGTGCAAGGAGCTTCCAGAATGATTCGAGCATCACGCGTTCGCTACCACGATACCACGTTGCGCCCGAGGGAAGAGCCGTCTGCGCAAACTTATCGTCGTCAGTCATTGCCGGGTCGAGCGAATACGCCACCTGCTTTGCATGCCACTCTGTGCCGTCGCTAGACATCATCTGCATGCCGATGCACGAGATGAAGCCCGTCATGGGACTCAGACCGAACTCGTTGATGCGCTTGTCCCGGTCCTCGTCGCTGGCCGCACCCCTGAGCAGATACTCCTGCTGCACGTCGTCGAAACGCTCCAGAGGAAAGCCGACGGTTTCGAGGTCAAAGACAAGGTAGGCTGGTTCCATGATGGCCTTTCCGGATGGTCGTTACGGAAGAACCGAACGCAGACGATCCGTGACGGGATGAGAGGGGGCGATGCGCTCGGCAATGGACCGATGCGCTCGGAATGCGGTGGTGTCGGCAAACGCGTCGAGCCGATACAACGCCGTCGAGCCGAGAGAGTTCAGGACAATGTCGCGCAATGACGAGTCGAGCCGCTCTCGCGGTACCGAGAGCGTAGTGACGATCTGCTCGGTGCCTGCCAGTGAGACGCGCTGCGCTGCCGGCGCATCGGCACGAACCAGCCGTATCAGCGGTCCGGCCGGAAGCATGTCCCATCCGACGGCAAAGCCGGGCTCTTCGCTGACAAGTTCCTGCGTGATGTAGAGCGGACGGTTTTGGTTTGCCGAGAGAATGGCATTGAGCATCTCGACAAATCGCGCCTGGATCTCTGCGGATCGGCCTGCCTTGATGAACGCATCACCATCACGCTCGAAGTCCGCAAGCAATGGCATGTAAGCATCGATCTGGGACTGTGCCCGCCCCATGACATCGGGATGGAGCTTCATAAGGTAGGGGGCGTACCAGGTGCGTCGGAACAACTCCTTGTCGATCACCACCACATCCGGACGTGTTCCTCGCACGGTCTGCTCATACCAAGCCGCTGAGATGAAGAAGTCCCACTGACGTGAGATGATGACCGCATTGGGCTCTGCATTGGCAAGAACCCATTGGGTATAGCCCTCAACAGCGCGATGATTCGAACGGTCGCCACTGATGAAGTTGACGCCAATCGAGATCGCCGGAACAAGCAGCAGCACCGGAAGGGCCTTCGACGGAAGACGGCGCGCCGCTGCGTCAAGGCCAATGCCCACGAACAGCAGCATCGCCACCACCGACGGAAGGAAGTAGGGCTCAATGTCGGGAATCGAATATCCCAGGGCGATGCCGAGGTTGCCCAGAACCAGTGCGATCAGCGCAAGCCCCCTGCCTGGAAGCTTCCGCAAAGCCGTCCACACACCAATGGCAAGCGGCAGAAAGCCAACCCACACCGAGGCGTTGCTGAGCACTCCGAAGAAGATGCGCCAGTTGACCTTGAATACCGTGCGGTCACTGAACATCCACACGCCGAACTGCGTGCCCTTGACGTGGTAGAGGAAGGCGTCCCAGCTTCGGTGCACCATGCCCCAGTTGATAGGGGGCTCCTGGGCACTGCGAAGTGGCAGAACGGCATAGAGCAGAACGCCGAGCAATGCCGGCATCACAACCAGATACCACCGACGTATCTGTCCCTCTCGCGCCGCCGAGAGCCAAAGCAGGATAAGTCCCGGAGCAAGGAAGACGCTCGAGAGGTGGTTGGCCAGCATCAGCCCATAAGAGAGGCCCGCAAGGACGGACCATCGAGGCCAGCGGTCATCATCAAGTAAGCTGCGGCTCAGCAGTGTTAACGTAAGCACCAGCAGACACAGGTGCAGCGAATACACCTCAAGCGAAGTTGCCTGCGACCAGACTATCGAGCTGGCTCCAAGCATGCCGGCAACCACCGTGGCAACGATGGTGTGCGCCGGACGCTCCTGCCCATCAACCAGTTCGAGAACGTTGCGCACCAGAGCGTGCATGAGGCCCACGGCCATGGCACACCAAAGTCCTGAGAGAAGGTTCAGCCAGCTTATGTCTGTGCTGACCTTCGACCAGAGGTTGGTCAGGATCGTGAAAAGCGGATATCCGGTCGGATGCGCCACACCGAAGGTGACGCCCGCGGCGGCTAGCTCGCCGTTGTCCGTGTACTGAACCGATGGTGCGTGGGTGAGCGCGTAGAGGACGAAGGCCCCGACCGATAGGACGAGAGCTTGTCGTGCCGGAGGAAGCATCCGATTCATGGGTGATACCTCGCCCCTTCTGCGCGCAACGTCAGCGCGTCACAACCACTGCAGTGCCGCTCTGCGAGCCGTCCTGCAGGGTAAGGATCAGTCGATATGTTCCGGCAGACAGCCCCGTCAGTGGGTACGAAACGGCCGAACCCTGAGGAACGCCATACGAGCGGATAAGCGCACCCGTCATGTCATAGAGACCCACCCGTGAAGTGCGCTCAAGCGCTGCACCACGCAGGGTTACAACATCCGATGATGGCAGGGGGCCCGCAGTGATGCCGATATCGGCAATGTCGCGAACCGATGACTCTTTGCTGACGATGAACTGCACGTCGAAGTCCAGCTTGTCGGTTGTATCGGTCTTATCGAACAGCGTCACCTTGATCGTGCTCTTGGCCTCTACGCCATTCGGCGTCAGGTCAACATAGATCGGCAACGCCGCACCTGCCGTCAGGATCTGACCTTCGCGGTCGAACGGGAAATCCTCACCACGATACAAGAGCCAGCATAATGACATACAGAGCTGAGCCGTGTGGGCGGTGTTGACCTCGTCGAGGTTGTAGCGGAAATACAGCTCCTTGGTCCCGGCCGTGGAGTTCTTTACCAAGCCGTCGCGCTTCATCGTTGAGAGCGTTGGTGGACCCGTGATCGGGTTCGGCTTGCTCCAGTCGATGAAGAAGGTCTGTCCCATGCCGACAGTTGCGGCCAGAACAAGCATCAAGGCAACTACATGAGTTTTCATAATTTGGCGTCCTCAAATGGCGTGGTGAACTGCAAATCTAGGGCCTCGCCACCGATTTTTCTCGACAGCGGGAGCTTACGTGGTAAAGACGATTCTGAGTGTCATCGTGGCGCTCGTTCTTACGGTCGGCCTCAGGGCCCAGGACTCTCCGGGGGCCAAGATTCCGTCAGTGAAGATCAAGAACGTTGCCGGCACGATCGTCAACACGGCCGATTTCGGGACAACGGACAAACCGGTGATCATCAGCTTCTGGGCAACATGGTGCAAACCATGCATCCAGGAACTGCAGACGTATCATTCGCTCTATCCGGAGTGGCAGGAAAAGTACGGGGCTTCGCTCGTTGCCGTGTCGATCGACGATGCACGGAACGCGTCCAAGGTCGCCCCCTTCATTAAGTCTCGCACGTGGGGCTATGAGGTACTCCTGGATGTGAATCAAGAGTTCAAGCGCGCCATGAACGTGAATAACGTTCCGCACACCTTCGTCATCCAGAACGGCAAGGTGGTGTTCTCACACAGTGCGTACTCCTCCGGCGATGAGGAAGAACTCGAACAGCTTCTGAAGAAGCTGACAGGGAAGCAGTGACAATGAAGGTTTTGCTTGCGTTGCTCTGCTGCGGCGTCATGGCCCGGGCACAGGGTGGTGATTCCGGTGACAATACGATCATCAACGGCTCGCTGCAGACGGATGTTCAGCAGTATGGAGCCGATTCTCTGATCGGTGCCCCGGATGTTCCGGAGCAGATCCTGTCGAATACATTTTTCAATCTCACCTTGCAGCGCGGCAAGTTCTCGGCCGGAGTGCGCTTTGAGTCGTATCAAGGGCCCCTTCTCGGTATCGACCCGCGTTTCGGATCATCGGGTGCCGGAACGGGAATAGGCATTCCATATCGGTTTGTGAAGTTCGCCGACGAGACATTCGAGGTCACTGCCGGCAACTTCTATGAGCAGTTCGGCAGCGGAATGATCCTGCGTACCTACGAGGAACGCAATCTCGGATTCGACAACTCGATCGACGGCGTCCGCCTGAAGTATATGCCCACGGAAGGTATGACCATCACCGGTCTGATCGGCCGTCAGAGGGCATTCTTCGCTCTGAGCGACGGTATCATGCGCGGTGCAGATCTGGATCTCGACGTCAACCAGCTTAAGTCCGACCTTCTGCCGGAAGGGACACGGCTCACGCTCGGCCTCAGCGGAGTGAGTCGCTTTCAGGCCGATGACCAGGACGTGTTGAAGATCCCCGAGAACGTGTTCGCATGGTCAACCCGCGCCAACCTTGTGGTGCATGATCTGTCGCTCGACTTTGAGTACGCCTATAAGATCAATGACCCAAGCGCGACCAATGCCAGCTCCTTCAATCCGGGCTCGGCCATCTATGCCAGTGCATCATGGGCCGGTACGGGACTCGGCATCAACATCGCTGCCAAGCGCATCGATAACATGGACCTACGCAGTGACCGTACCGCTACGGGCTTTGCCCAGCAGGTCAATTATCTGCCTGCTCTTTCCAAGCAGCATACGCTTCGCCTGATCACGCTCTATCCGTATGCCACACAGCCGACGGGAGAGTTTGCTCTTCAGGCAGATGTTGCATGGACGATTCCGAAAGGGGGCTGGCTGGGCAATGATGAGACCATGATCACCCTGAATGGTTCGCTGATCCATGGTCTGGATACGACGCATACCGGACCGTACACGTATGACGCCGAGTTCATGTGGGGAGACGATCTCTACTACCGCGATGTGAACATCGAGATCCAGCGGAAGTTCGGTCGTGATTTCAAGACCACGCTCACATACGTCAACCTCGACTACAACCAGGACGTCATTGAACGTCGGGCCGCCCCGGGCGAAAAGATCTACGGCATCATCAACGCGAGCTTCGTCTGCCTGGAGCTGTGGTTCAAGACGGCCAAGAATCAGAGTCTTCGCACTGAGCTGCAGTACATGGACGTCACCCATGAGCCAGGTGTGAAGAAGGCCCTGCAGAACGGTGACTGGATCATGGCACTTGCCGAGTACACGGTGTCTCCGCACTGGTTCTTCACGCTCTTCAATGAATACAATTTTGGGAACGAAGAAGAAGCGCTGCGTGTACACTATCCAAATGCATCGGTCGCCTACTCCAAGGATGCATTGCGGATCCAGGCCGGCTATGGCCGGGTTCGTGGCGGTATCCTGTGCGTTGGCGGTATCTGCCGTCCAGTTCCTGCCTCCAACGGCGCGTCGATGAGTATCACGTACACATTCTGAGCAGGCACCATGAAGCCCCTTCTCATTACTCTGGCTCTTGCCATCAGCATTATCGGGACATCCTGTGATGTGATCGAAGGTCCGTACGAAAAGAACCCTATCGTGCCGGTCGATACGACGCTTCGCGATACGTCATCGACGGTGGTCTCGACCGGTGGCCTGCAGCATGTGTTGCTTGAAGACTATACCGGACATACCTGCGGAAACTGTCCGGAAGCGGCCGACGTGGCAGCGAAGATCTATGCCGACAACAACGGACGCGTGATCGTTACAGCCATTCATGCAGGGGGCTTCGCCGTGGTGGAACCACCGGACTTCGTGCGTGACCTGACGTGCCCGGCCGGCGTTGCGCTCGATCAGGCCTTCCGCATCAGCCGTGCGGGCAATCCGAATGGACTCGTCAACCGCGTGACGTTGAATAATCGCATCATCCAGGGAATGAAGAATTGGGAACCGGCCGTGGCGCAGCTGCTTCCGCTGCAACCGGTGGTGGACCTCGCCCTGAGTCATACGTACTACCCTGAGCGCCGTACCGTGATCGTCACGGTGCGTGCCACCGCGTTGCAGAACATCGATGCCTCGACCAATATCAGTGTGTGGCTGCAGGAGAACGGCATCATTGGCGATCAGAAGGATTATCGCAGGACGCCGTCACATATAGAAGACTACGAATTCGAACATGTTCTGCGTACTTCCTTCAATGGCACGTGGGGCGACACGCTGAATCCGACGCCGGTCCCGAAGGGAACCGTTATCACGCGCACAGTGAGGTACGAGATCCCCGCCGAAAAGCTAAACACGGCCGATACATTGAATGTGTGGACCTTGAAGAATTGCGAGCTCGTGGCCTTTGCTCACAAGGCCAGTACCACCCGTGAAGTTCTTCAGGTGGTCAAACAGAAGTTCGTGCCGTAATCGGGTCAGTAACCGATGCGGACTTCGAGACTCCCAAAGAGAAACGACTCAGGGTTGTTCCCACCATTGCGATTGGTGTAGCCAATCCGGAAGTCCGTAAAGAAGTTTGGCATCCACTCGGCTGAGAACCAAACGCGTGCGCGACGTTGATAGCTGACATTGCCTCGCAGGAAGCGGTTGCCAAAGATGAAGTCTCCATCGCCGCGCAAAATGTCGCCACCGACGTTTCCGATGGCAACCAGTGCCCCAGAGCCGGGCCAATACGGATCCTCAGCCGTGAGAATGCTGCCGTTGGCATCAAGTAGGTTCTCGCCGTTACGGGTGTAATCGAGATCAACGCGAACCGATGTGCGAGGCGTGAACCAATGCCTTGCCTGCAGCGCCAGGCGATCTGAATTCGGCTGCATGTCGTAGCCGATGGATGCACCAAACGTAGAGTACGATGCGTTGATGCTGCGGTGCGTGAAGGTGAATGGATCGATGCGGGCATACTCGAGCGTGAACATCGATCGTGACGATGCGCCCGGCGAGCCAAGCGCCTGCGAAACTCCAACCTGATAGGCGAACTTGTTGTTGTTACCACGGCGCGACGTGTCTCCCAGCGTACCAAAGCCGATATCATCGATGACCATTGCCGCGTACGCGCGCATCCCCTGCATGGGACGAACGGCCACATCGAAGCTCAGCATCGAGTTGTCGTTCAGGTTGCGTTCCTTCGTCGACAAGCCGGCGCTCACAAAGAAGGCCAGTGGATTCAGATAGGCAAAGTCCAGCCCCCTACCCCAGTAGACGATCATGTCGTTGACGGCGATATTCAGCCAATCGGTTGGTTCGAAGGCAACACGATGTGTGGCAATGAATTTGCCGGGAACGGAGTTGCCCGATGTGTCCAGACTGTTGGCACTTGAGTGCGTCATCGTATAGCGCACACTCTTGTATGGTACATCGATCAGCAACCCGTCAAGCAAAGGGGCTTCCAGGGAGTGAACGAAGTTGTCAATGGGGCTTGCTCCCCATTGCATGGCCTCGCGCCCATAGCGGATCCGCATCCATGACGTCTGATACTGAACGAAGCCAACGTAGCGATCGAAGAATGACGTGTCTTCGCTGACGAACTTTGTTGTGCGGGCAAGTGTCGGATCGGTGCGTGCTATGCGCCGAGAGCCGCCGAGAAAACGTCTGCCATTCGAAAGATCCAGAAAGTACCCGAAGCCCCCTGCCATGGAGCCCATGAAACGCAGTGACGGGCGTGCAAGCAGGAATGGCTTTGTGTTCTGTTCATTGGTGGTCCACCCACCGCGCAGCATCAGGGATGCATCTGCCTGAAAGCGCACCACGTCGTCGGCCTGCACCAGGCCACGCCAGCGTCCATCGGTGATGCGACCCACGTGCATGCCATCCGTAGACGGTGCATTGGGCATGACGGTGCTGTAATATGATCCCACCCAACGTGCGAATGAATCCGATGAGTCGCGAGCCAGTTCCGAGAGGTTGATCATGCTCTGCGGAAACACCGATGACTCCATGAGCGAGGCTGTTCCGTCGAGCGAACGAAGCATCTGAGCATCGATTGAAACTCGCTCGGCATTTACGTCGGCACTCTGCGCACGAAGAACGCCGGCGCCTGCCAAAAGCAATGCCAGCAGCAGGGGGCTTACCAGTCGCGTCGACATGATCGTAGCAGCGATTACTTCTTGACGACAACGGGTTTGCAATCGCAGGCGGAGCGGACCAGGACCAATTCCTTGAGTGCCTCTGCCTCGGTGTCGTATTCGCCAACGCGCACAGAGAAGCGCGTCACCGCCGTGCCTGGAAGCTGAATGACCGCGGCCTTGAGACCCTTTCGCTTAAGCTTGGCGGCAAACTTGTTGGCATCGGTGCGATTTGTGGTGGTCATCACCGACATCGTGTATGTGGTAGCAACCTTTGGTGCGGCTGCCGCTGCGGGCTTGGCCGCCGGAGCGGATGCCGCGCGATCGGACGGAGCAGGTGCGCCAACCGTTGCACGCATTACCTCGTACACCATTGGTAGCAGTTCGCTCTGCGAGTACTGGTCACGCATCGTGCCAAACGTCTTGCGGGCCCTTTCAACGTCGTTCTTCGTGGCCGCCATGATCGTCATGCGTGCCAGGGCATCGTCGGCCCATTCGGACTTGGGGAATGCGTCGATTATGCGCTCAAGTAGGGGGCTTGCCTTTTTTGTGTCTTCGATCAGTGAGGCATGCAGAAACAGCACTCCCGGATCATCCGGTGAGTCGATAAGCAGATCCGGCAGCGCCTTCTTGGCATCCGACGTCCACCCGGCGGCAACCTGCTGGATGTATTGCCTGACGTTTGGTTGCTGCGCTCTCAGGACGCCGGCGGTGAAGACCAGCGTGAGAGCCAAGAGAAGATGCCGCATGAAGACCCCTGTTACGGTACGTTACGTGGCCTGAAATTACGCAAGAGGGCCTATTTTGCCGGCCATGATTCACCGCCAATGGCATTATTGAGGCATCATCCATGAGCGACGCGCTTCGCGTTGTTGTCGCCTGTGGTGGTACGGGCGGACATATCTTTCCGGCCGTTGCCGTTATCGAACAGTTGGCCGAGCTCACCAATGGTCAATGCACGCCCCTTTTCCTGGGAAGTCTCGACCGTATGGAGACGCGTCTTATACCGTCGATGGGGTACGACTACATCGGCATGCCGATCGAGGGGTTTCGTGGGCTGACGTTGTCGACGCTTACCCTGCCCTTCAAGATCATGCGGTCGATCTCCATTGCACGTAAGGCCATCGGCAGGTTCAAGCCTCACGCCGTCATCTGCACGGGCGCCTACATCAGTTACCCTGCGGGCATTGCCGCCGCGCGTGAAGGTGTTCCTCTGGTGGTGTTGGAATCGAATCTGAATCCGGGTAAGAGCAATTCGCGACTCGTTCCGCATGCTGCGGCGGTCGTGCTTGCCTTTGAGGACAGTCGCGCATTCTATCCGGCTGCGATGCAGGACCGTCTGCATGTATTGGGAAATCCCGTGCGAACGCAGATCGATCGATCGACCTCGTCGCACGATGCGCGCACGTGGTGGGGTCTGGATCCCGAGCGCGAGACCGTGCTCATCTTTGGCGGAAGCCTTGGCGCGCGGGCGATCAATACCGCCGTTGAGGCCTCATTCGATGAGATCGCGTCGCGTCCGTGGCAGGTGCTCTGGCAGACCGGCAAGGGTCATGTCTGCTCTCGCCCCCTGCCGGAGAACGTGCGAATGGTGGAGTTCATCGACAACATGGGGGCGGCCTATGCGGCAGCCGATGTCGTAGTCTCGCGCAGTGGTGCCACAACGATCGCCGAACTCGGCATCGTGGCCAAACCAGCCGTGCTGGTGCCCCTTCCGTCGGCGTCGACGAATGAGCAGCGCCACAACGCCGGTGTGGCGGAACGCCATGGTGCCGCCATGGTTCTGGACAACGACCAATTGGATGCGCAGCTACTGTCGACCGTTGATGGACTTATGAACGATGCGGTGCAACGCACCGAGATGGCACGCCGAATGGGCGAACTTGGCCGGCCCGAAGCCGCGCGCGATGTGGCTCAGCTGATCATGGACGTAAGTTCGTGGAAGGGGGCGCGCAAATGAGTGAACGACGACATACGACAAACGCATTCCATGTTCAGCTGGACTTCTATTGGCAGTCGGTGGCAGTCTATGCGCTGACGTTGATCCTGTACGTCGTCATCCGCGCGCTGTACTTCAGTCAGCTCCAGCAGGGGCTGGTAGTGGTGATGCTCAACGACCCTGTGGTTGTTGTGCTGAGTCTGTTTGTGGCACTCTCGGTGGTGGCCCTCATCGGTGAGATGATCATGGATCGCGTAATCATCGTGGGTCCGGACTTCATCACCTTCGTCAACCGCTTTCACGAGAGGACCTTCACATCGGACGAGATCGACCGCATCATCATCGGCAAGGACCGAAGGGTGCGGGTGCGTCCCACCACGCCGATGATTCGGTTGCACATCAAGGACCGACGTCGGCCCCTTCGCATCCGTCCTGCACTGTCGGACCGTGATGAGGATCTGGTGACGGCCGTGCTGGCCCTACGTCACAACCACGCCGGTTTGACGTCGTGACGAAGATCTTCACGGCGCTTCTTTGGTGCGCGCTTGCCACCTCGGCGATGGGACAGATCGCCGGTGATCCTCCGCACACGATCGATGTGATCGAGGCATCGGTGCGGGATCTGGCCGACACAATGATTGCCCGTTGCGATTACGCACAGGGCGATGCCGTGCCGATCCGTGTGGCGGATCATCCTGACGCATCATGGGTGCGGTCGTTGGTGCTGCGACGCTTTCAGGAAAGGGGCTTGCAGACAACAACAGATGCCGACGAAAGGGCGGCGCTGAACATTGTCATCGAAGACGCCTCGACACGTTACTCGGCCATGCCGGACCGGGACAGCGTGGAACGCACCATCGTGGTCAAGCTCACCTCCACTTGTCGGGGCCGCATGGCGGCGTTACCGACGATCACGCAGCGAACGACACTGACACGTCAGAAGGTTGATGCTTTTCAGTCTCGACAGCACCAGGCAGCACACGGCGTGGTTCCCGATGCGGCAAATTCCGTTTGGGATGACGTCCTTGAGCCGCTCATCTACGTGGCGGCGGCCGCCGTGACGGTGGTGTTGCTTTTCACGGTCCGCACGCAATAGCCACCTTATGCAGACGCTCATCGTCGTTCGCCATGCCAAGGCCGAGTCGGCCCATCTTCACACGGTCGATTATGATCGCCCCCTTGCCAAGCAGGGCATAGAGGATGCTCGCCGAGTTGCCGAAGAGCTTGCAAAGCGTCATCCGAGCTTGACCGCCATCGTTGCTTCTCCGGCACGTCGAACGGCAATGACCGCTGAGATCATTGCCGCCGCATACGGGTGGGCGGCTGACAGGATCGAGTGGGATGAACGCATCTATGACGCAAGCGTCGATACTCTTCGGGATATCGTGCGAGAGCTTGGCGCTCTTGAGGGCACCGTCGTGCTTGTGGGTCACAACCCCGGTGTGCTCGAGCTCTGCTATGGCCTGACGTCGGGTCGGGTAACGGCAATGTCGACTTCAGCCGTGGTGGAGATCCGGATGAAATGAAAAAGGGGCGAGTTGTTGCTCGCCCCTTGCTCATCATTTCGATTTATTCGGTTCTCACCAAAGATGCTGAACGCCAGCGCGTTCTTCGAGCAACTCGTCGAGAGTTGCCTGCATTCGCGCGCGGGAGAAGTCGCTGATCTCCAGGCCTTGAACGATCGAGTACACGCCATTGGCGCAGGTGACCGGATAACCATAGACAACATCACCATCGATACCGTATGATCCATCGGTGGGGATGCCCATCGTGGTCCAGTCGCCCGCAGGAGTACCCAGCACCCAATCGCGCATGTGCTCGATGGCTGCGTTGGCAGCCGAAGCGGCTGATGAGAAACCGCGTGCTTCGATGATCGCAGCGCCACGCTTTGCAACGGTTGGGATGAACGTGTTCTCGAGCCATTCCTGATCGTTGATCGTCGGCCATACCAGCGAGCCGTTGGCTGTCAGGTTCGACACGTCCGGATACTGCGTCACCGAGTGGTTGCCCCATACGGTCATCTTGCTCAGCTGCGAGGTGTGGATTCCGGTCTTGTTGTTGATCTGTGCCATCGCTCGGTTGTGATCGAGGCGCATAAGGGCCGTGATGTTGCGCGGATCGAGATCCGGTGCGCTCTTGGCTGTGATCAGGGCGTTGGTGTTGGCAGGGTTGCCCACGATGACGACCTTGACGTTGCGGTTAGCAACGGCGTTGAGTGCCTTGCCCTGCACCGTGAAGATCTGAGCATTGGCCTCGAGCAGATCCTTGCGCTCCATGCCCTTGCTGCGTGGACGGGCGCCAACCAGCAGTGCGTAGTCTGCATCCTTGAAGGCAACCATCGGATCGTCGCTCTGCACGATGCCGTGAAGCAGCGGGAACGCACAATCTTCCAGTTCCATGGCAACGCCTCGCAGTGCCTGGAGAGCAGGAGTAAGCTCGAGCAGTTGAAGAATGACGGGTTGGTCCTTTCCAAGCATTTCGCCACTGGCGATGCGGAAAAGAAGACTGTAACCGATCTGGCCGGCTGCGCCTGTGACGGCTACGCGCACTGGTGATTTCATGGCTGTGTCGATCCTGGTGTTAATGCTGTGATGAAGAGGGGTTCATATAAAAAACGCCCCACATGGAGGCGTTTGATACTGTCAAGACAAGTTAGACACGAGATCTCAGTTGGCTGCTGGGTAGACAGAGACCTTGAGGCGTGTCTTGTCCTTCCGCTCGAACTTGACGACGCCGTCGACGAGCGAAAAGATCGTGTAATCCTTGCCGAGGCCAACATTGTTGCCCGGGTGGACGTTTGTGCCGTTCTGACGGATGATGATGTTGCCGGCAAGGACGTGCTCGCCGCCGAACTTCTTCACGCCAAGACGCTGGGCATTTGAGTCCCGACCGTTCTTGGTAGATCCGCCACCTTTTTTGTGTGCCATTGTCGTGCTCGCTTAGATATTGATGTCGTTGATCGTGATGCTCGTGTAGCGCTGACGGTGTCCGTTCAGCTTCTGGTATCCCTTGCGGCGCTTCTTGTGGAACACCAGGACCTTGTCGCCCTTGCCGTGTCCGACAACCGTTGCCTTGACCGAGCCCTTGACGTACGGTGCTCCAACGGAGACCTTTCCGTTATCGCTTGCCAGAAGGATGTTCGTGAATTCGACAGTGTCGCCAACGTTGTTGCTCATCAAAGGGACGATGACCGTCTGCTTTGGAGAAACGGCGTACTGCTGACCGGAGATTTCTACGACTGCGTACATGATGCCTTGCGCTCGTAATTCGTGTCGGAAGGGATTGTTCCCGAAAATGCGGCCTCAAATATACGGGCAGTGCAAGGAGAAAACCAAGTGGACCCGAGAGCGATTTTTGGGGCCGCCGACGCGGGTACAGAGTTGCAGGGTAGGGGGTTAGGCGGATTTCCACATGAACATCGACCCAAAGACTGAAACATTCGCGGATTCCCGTTGTCAAAAGACCGATGAGATCGCTTGTCACCTTTTTCCGAACCATTCCGCTTGAGGCGATGATCTGGACCGCGGGTCTGGCCATTCTCGCCGTGGCGGGTCCATACCTGGAGGGTCGGTTCACGGTGTGCATTCCCACGCTGATGGGATTCGACTTCTGTCCGGGATGCGGTTTGGGCACATCAGTTGCCTACCTTCTGCGTGGCGATCTGGCATCCTCGTGGGCTGCCCATCCATTGGGAGTGCCTGCGGTTCTTATCCTTGGAGGCCGCATTGCGAGCCTTCTTGTTCATCAATCACGATCCATTCATTCCACCTGAAAGGGGTTACCCCCATGGCAAATGTTCTTCAGCTCATTCCCGATGCCGAGAGCGACGAGTTACTGTATCTTCACACGTTAATGCAAGACATGACCGATCAGCAGGCCGGTATGTTTGCATCCATCTACCGCACGCGCCGCAAGGAGCCGGTGATGATCCTGCTTCTGACCCTCCTGGGTCTGCTGGGACTCGCCGGTGTTCAGAGATTCATCCTTGGCAACATCGGTATGGGCTTGTTGCACCTGTTTACTTTTGGTCTGTGTTACATCGGAACGATCGTCGACCTCATAAATCACCGCAAGCTGACTTCGGAATACAACCAACGTCAGGCCTACGAGGTCGCAACCATGATGCGGGCAATGGGGCAGCTCTAAGCTGCCGCCTGCCGTCGGCGCTCTTTGCGCTGGCGGCCCTGATTGTCCTTTCCACGTCTGCAGCGGCCCAGTCGGTTCGCCCACGACTTGTGGTGGTGGTATCGTTTGACCAGTTCCGTGGGGACTATCCACGGCAGTTTGAGGCCGTGTTTCCCACGCAAGGGGGCTTCCGACGTCTCATGAAAGAGGGTGCTACGTTCACGTCGTGCCGCTACGAACACGCAAACAACATCACGGGTCCGGGTCATGCCACACTCCTTACGGGCTGCTATCCGGCTCGTACGGGCATCGTCGGCAACGACTTTTGCGACGTGATGAAGGGGCGATGTGGATACTGCGCCCAGGACACGAACGGAATCTTCAGCGCCGCCAATCTGCGTGTACCGACGCTTGGCGATCTGCTACGAAAGCGTAGTTCCGCATCAAAGGTCATTGGCATTGCTATCAAGGATCGTGCGGCCATTCTGATGGCGGGCCGGTCTGCCACGGCATGCGTGTGGTACGATGCGGCGGGTCGTCGGTGGACATCCAGCGCAGCGTACCCCCAGCCCCCTTGGCTGAGAGGTCTCAACACAACGGTCAATGCCGACCGTTATGTGGGGGCAACGTGGACGCCGATTGTTGCCTCGGACCGACCCGACTCTGTCGATGGCGAGGGGGCGTTTCCGGGTGGCACAAATGCCTTCCCGCACCGTATTCTCGATCCGTCTCATCCTAAGTTCATGGCCAGCGTTCTGATCAGCCCCTTCTCAATGGAGATGCTGTTCGATGCAACCAAGCAGGTGATCGACCGTGAACGACTTGGGCGAGATGCAGCACCAGACATCCTGTGCGTTGGCGTGTCGACCACTGACTATGCCGGTCATGTCTTTGGACCTGACAGCCGGGAGGTTCAGGATATGTATGCCCGTGCCGACAGGCATGTGGCGAACCTCGTTGATCATCTTGACCGGACGGTTGGCCGCGCGAACTACGTTCTGGCTGTGACGTCGGACCACGGCGTGGCCCCGATTCCGGAGATAATCCAACGTCAGGCCGAGCAGCAGCGGGCAACGATCGATGCAGGTCGGATACGCGAAGTCGAGATCCAGACACGCATTGACTCGGCTCTGTCCAAGATCTTCGGTCAACTTGCCCCGGGCACTTCCTATGTGAGGGAAATCTTCGAACCCTCCATCTATCTCAACTGGGATCGACTCGGATCGGCCGAGCCGCATCGTGTGGTCGACGCGACCGTGCGAGCCGTCGCATCGCACCCCGGCATCGGCATTGCCCTCAACGCAGAGGCAATACATAGTGGCGTAAGGCCATCGGCAATCGACGACAAAACATGGTCCTACATCAGGCACAGCACGTTCGCCGGCAGAACGGGCGACGTGGTGATGTACCCCAAGCAGTACTGGATCATCGGTGGGAATGCGGCCACCCATGGCACGCCGTATGACTACGACAGGTGGGTACCGATGATGATCTTCGGTGGCGGAACGTCGGCAGCTACGTACGACGATGAATGCGCACCGGTCGATCTCGCGCCAACCCTGGCGCGCATGCTCGGATTGGACCTCGGAGAGGTTGATGGACGCCCCCTGCCGCTGAACACGCCCACACGAAGACGGCGATGATTCCCGCTTTCGCGGGATTGACAGTCATCCGTCATCCGTAATCCGTCATCCGTAATCCGTAATCCGTAATCCGTAATCAGCCGTCACAGCTCCGCGAGCAGATTCCGTGTGATCACCATCTTCTGGATCTCGCTCGTGCCTTCGCCGATGGTCAGCAGCTTTGAGTCGCGCCAGTACTTTTCTACCGGGTACTCCTTAACGTAGCCATAGCCACCGTGGATCTGGATGGCTTCTTCGGCGGTGCGGACCGAGACTTCCGAGGCCATCAGCTTTGCTTGCGATGCGGCAACGCTGAAGTTCATCCCCTGGTCGCGCATCCATGCTGCCTTGTAGGTAAGCAGTCGAGACGCTTCGACTTCCATCGACATGTTGGCGAGCTTGAACTGGATGGCCTGCATGTCGGCCAACTTCTTGCCGAACTGCTGTCGGTCATTGGCGTAGGCAAGTGCAGCTTCAAAAGCCCCTTGGGCAAGTCCAACGCTGAGGGCGGCAATAGAGATGCGGCCTCCGTCGAGAATCTGCAGCGCTTGGACAAAGCCTTCGCCTTCCTTACCAATGAGGTTCGATGCCGGAACGCGCACGTTGTCAAAGGTCAGACCAGCGGTGTCCGAGCACCGCATGCCGAGCTTGTTTTCCTTCTTGGATCCGTAAAAGCCCGCCATCGACTTATCGACGGCAAAGGCCGAGATGCCACGCTTGCCGGCATCCTTGTCGGTAACGGCCATGACGACGCAGATGTCGCCCACGTTACCGTGCGTGATGAAGTTCTTTGCGCCATTGATAATGTAGTCGTCGCCATCACGAATGGCCACCGTCTTGGTTCCGCCGGCATCGGACCCGGCTGACGGTTCCGTTAAGCCCCATGCTCCCATGGTCTCGCCCTTGGCAAGACGTGGGATGTACTTCTGACGAAGCTCCTCGGAGCCGAAGCGGAAGATGTGGCTTGTGCAGAGGCCATTGTGAGCGGCCACACCGAGGGCGATAGCGGGGCATCCACGAGCAACTTCTTCGACAACGATGGCGTACTCCATGTATCCCATCCCTGATCCACCGTACTCCGTGGGGATGACGATGCCGAGGTAGCCCAGATCTCCGAGCTTGCGGAAGATCTCATGGGGAAACTCTTGGGACTCGTCATACTGCAGCGCGACGGGTTTGATCTCCTCCTCAACGAATGAGCGGATGTGCATTCGGAGGGCCTGATGCTCCTCACTGAGGTCAAATGACGGGCCGGTAGTATCGGTTGACATGGTCTATGCGGGGAATGGTGATGTGAAACAGCTGCAAACCTACGGCGAGAACACCCTAATGGCCGACTTCGTTCACACGGAACGGCTTTCTAGTGCGTCACCCCGGTCGTAGTTTCGTCGCGCCCCCAAAGCTCGATTTCAAGGTCATTTCGAAAGGTCTTCTGTGACAAGGTTCATTGTTAGTCTACTTCTCGTTGTGCTTTCCGTCACCTGTGCAACAGCCCAGGGTACGTTCAAGGATGGCGAAACGGTTCGTTTCAATCCGAATGTTCGCAAGGGACGTCTTGAGAGTGGCATCCCATACTACATTCTCAAGAATGCTCGCCCCGCAAATCGAGTGGAGCTTGTGCTGGTGGTCAACGCCGGAGCGGTACTCGAGGATGATGATCAGAATGGCCTTGCTCACTTCTGCGAGCACATGGCATTCAACGGAACGAACTCATTTCCAAAGCTTGAACTGGTCAACTTTCTCGAGTCCATGGGTGTGCGTTTTGGTGCCGACCTGAATGCCTACACCAATCAGGATGAGACTGTTTACCTTCTGACGGTGCCCCTTGACAAGTCAGAGAATCTGACCAAGGCCGTTCACGTTCTGCGCGACTGGGCCGGATATGTGAAGTATGAGGACAAGGACATCAATGACGAGCGCGGCGTTGTCACCGAAGAATGGCGTCTTCGCCGTGGTGCCGATGAGCGTGTCATGGAGCAACATCGCAATGCGATGTATTACGGATCGAAGTATGCCAAGCGTGATGTGATCGGAGACACAAACGTGTTGCTTCGTGCACCGGCCGATAATCTGCGTCGTTTCTACCGCACCTGGTACAACCCGCTCAACATGTCCATCGTTGCCGTTGGTGATGTTGATCCCGCCAAGATGGAGCAACTGCTGCGTGATAATTTCACCTCGCCCCCTTCCACCGGAGAGAAGTACCAGCAGCGGCCGACGCTTGTGTTGCCCACGCATGATGAGACGCTTATCTCGGTGGCGTCCGACCCCGAGCTTACCGCCGCGTCGGTTACGCTGATGGTCAAGCGTCCGGCGGACACGACGGTGACCTATGCCGATTACCGCAAGACCATTGCCCGTCAGATGGCGTATGAGATGGTGAATGTTCGCCTGAGCGAGCTCACGCGGAAGAATCCACCGGCATTCTCTTCGGCCTTTGTTGGAGACTTCCTGCTGACGCGCCAGAATCGTTCGCTTTACTCAATGGCTACTGCCGCCGATAAGAATGTTCTGAAGTCCATGAACGCACTCTTCACGGAGCTTGAGCGTGCAAAGCGTCACGGCTTCACGGCAAGCGAACTCGAGCGTGCGCGCGCCTCGACGTTGTCGCGCATGGAGACCTATTACAACGAGCGGGACAAGTCCGAATCACGTCAATTTGCCGATGAGCTAACGCGCCACATCCTTACGGCTGAGAGTGTTCCGGGGATCGAGCATGAATGGGAGATCTATCAGCGCTACGTCCCTTCGATCGAGCTTGCGGAAGTCAATGCAATTGCTGCCTCGATGGTGACGCCGCAGAACCGCGTGATCACCATCTCGGTGCCTGAGGGTAACGGATATGTCAAGCCCACCGAGGCTCAGGTACGGAGTCTTCTGTCGGCGATCGAATCAAAGAACATTGCGGCGTACGTCGATAACGTGCCCACCAAGCCCCTTGTCGAGAAGGATCCTGTTGCAGGTAAGATCGTCAAGACCACCGAGCTGCCGGATGTACAGGGCAAGGAGCTGATCCTTTCGAATGGGGCTCGCGTTGTGTACAAGAAGACGGATTACAAGAACGACGAGATCCTGTTCTCGGCGCAAAGCTGGGGAGGCCAGTCACTGGCCAGCGAAGAGGATCATTTCACAAACTCAGTCGCTGCAACGGTGATCGATCAGTCCGGGCTCGCCTCGCTTCCGATGAATGACCTCATGAAGGTTCTCTCCGGTAAGAACGTGGGCATCAGCCCGGGAATCGGCATGGAGCGCGAGCTTCTCTCAGGCAGCTCCTCTCCTAAGGACCTCAAGACATTCTTTGAGCTTCTTCATCTTGGATTTGTCAGCCCCCGTAAGGACGTCGAAGCATTCCAGTCATGGAAGGCAAAGATGAAGTCCGACCTGGCCAACAAGGAGAAGAGTCCGGAAGGAACGTTCTTCGACACCGTCATGGCTGTGGCAACGAACAATCACCCGCGGATGCGCTCGATGTCTGAGTCGGATGTTGACAAGGTCGACCTTGAGAAGGCCTACAACTTGTACCGTGAGCGGTTCAAGTATGGATCCGACTTTTCCTTCTATTTCGTTGGAAACTTTGATGAGGACACACTCAAGAAGTACTGCGAAACCTACATCGGTTCTCTTCCGTCAAGTCCGGTCAAGGAGATGTGGAAGGATGTTGGCATTCGCCCGCGCAAGGGTCAATACCGAAAGACCGTCTACAAGGGTCAGGAAGCAAAGAGCTTTGTGGTGCTCACCACAAACGGACCGATCAAGTATGATCCGCAGAATCGCTATGATGTGATCGCTCTGTGCGAGGTCATGGAGATCCAGCTACGTGAGCAGATGCGAGAGGAGAAGGGGGGCGTGTACTTCGTAAGCGTTCAGCCGAACATGGACAAGATTCCCGAAGAGGAGTTCGCCATTGCCGTCATATTCAGTTGCAATCCTGATCGCGTAGATGAGTTGGTATCGACCGTGAAGCGCGAGATGGAGTCGCTGCAATCGAAGATGGTTCCCGACTCTCTCGTGGCAAAGGTCCGCGAGATTCAGATCAAGGAACGTGAGACAGCTCTCAAGACAAACCGCTTCTGGCTCAGTGTTATGTCGCAGTTTGACGCCGACGGGGAGCCATACTCGAACTACAAGCTTCGCGACGAGTTTGTGCGCAACCTTACGCCTCAGCGGATCATGGCATCGGCAAAGAAGTATCTGACGGGTGCGAACTTTGGTGAGTTCGTTCTCAAGCCCGATCCGGCGGCACTGAAGGAGCCGCGTTCACCGGCCGCGTCTCAGACGCCTGGTCAGAAGTAGAGGGGTCGGATCACTCGACCGACTCGATTGACAGCATGTTGGTTCGGGCGCGTCCGACAAGGGGGCGTCCAATGGTAAAGACGACGGTTGCTCCGGCGGGAAGGATCTTCTCACGGAGCATCGTCGTTTTTATGTGATCGATCGTTTCATCGGTGGAATTCAACGACTCGATCAGCATGCCGGTAACGCCCCATAACAAACCGATTCGGCGCGCCACTGCGTGGTCGGTCGTCACCGAAATGATCGGCGCGCGCGGCCGCTGATTTGAGATCAGGCGCGTTGTCTCTCCTGAGTAGCTGAGACTGATGATGGCAGACAGACGCTTTTCTTCTGCGATCTGGGCCACGGCCACGGCGATCGATTCGGTGTTTGAGCGTTGGCCGCCCTTAGGGGGCTCGTAGTGCTCATTGAGGCGTCCGTCATTGAGAAGAACTTCCTCGGCCTGTTCGCAGATCGTGCGCATGGTATGCACGGCTTCCACGGGATAGGCGCCAACGCTTGTCTCGGCGCTAAGCATCACTACGTCGGTGCCATCGAGAACGGCGTTGGCCACATCGCTTGCCTCGGCACGAGTGGGGCGTGCGTTGTGGATCATCGACTCAAGCATCTGCGTTGCCGTGATTACCGGTTTGGCTTTGGCATTACACAGGTGGATGAGACGCTTTTGGACGATCGGCACGGCCGCCGCGGCGATCTCCACACCGAGGTCGCCCCGTGCCACCATGATTGCATCGGATGCGTTGACGATTCCGTCGATATTCTCGAGGGCTTCGGGCTTTTCGATCTTGGCGATCACCCATTGCGCACCCCCGCATTTCGTGATCTGCTTTCGCAGAGCATCGACGTCAGCTGCCTTCCGCACGAACGACAGAGCGATGTAGTCCGCTCCGTGCTGCACGGCGAATTTCGCATCTGAACGATCTTTGGCCGTCATTGACGGTTGCGACACTTGCGTGTCGGGAAGGTTCAGCCCCTTGCGCGGCTTGAGAAGCCCCCCGTTGATAACGATCGCGCGCACCGAGGTGCCGTCAGCATCGCGTACCTGAACCTTGATGAGTCCATCATCGAAAAGTAGGACGTGTCCCTTTTTGACGTCGCGGGCGATCGTCGGATAGGTTACCGGGATTACCGTTTCCTTTGGTGAAAACGATGCTGTCTTTGCCACGGTTGCATCTACGATCCTAACATCTGTGCCGGCAACGAGGGGGATGGCATCGGTATGCTTGAAGTCGGCCACCCGGATCTTGGGTCCCTGCAGGTCAACAATGATCGGCAGATGCACGTCGAGCTTCTCTTCCGCCTTCCGGATCATGTCGATGTTGGCGGCATGGGTAGACTGATCACCGTGGGACATGTTCAGGCGAAAGGCCGTGGCGCCTGCCTTGACCAGGGCAATGATGCGCTCGGTGGAGGCGATGGCCGGGCCCATCGTGCAGAGGATCTTGACCTTGTGGCTTACCATCGACCGGGCGACGTGGATGCTGTGGTGTGCTGCGCGGCTCATGGTGATGTTGAGGTGACGAATGTTGGTGAAACGAATGGGGTGATGGAGAGTGCTTTACCGCTGACCTCGTCGATCACCAGAGCAACTCCGGCAACTCGATGGTCGTGCTCGGCCACCTCGTATCTGTGTGCCGTCTGCAGCAGCAGGCGCTTCAGGGCGATGTCCTTCTTCATTCCCAGTACGCTGTCATACGGTCCGGTCATGCCCACGTCGGAGATGAATGCCGTACCCGACGGCAGGATCCTTGCATCGGCAGTTTGCGTGTGCGTATGTGTGCCCAGAACGGCACTGGCGCGGCCGTCGCAGTGCCAGCCCATGGCGATCTTCTCGGCCGATGCATCGGCATGGAAGTCCAGGATGATGATCTTCGTTTCTGATGATACTCGCTTGATGGCAGCATCCACGGCCTTGAACGGACAGTCGATCGGCTGCATGTAGGCTCTGCCCTGTGCTTGCATCACGGCAACCACTCGCTTATCCGGCAGCGTGATCAGCGTCCAGCCCCGTCCGGGATTTTCCGCCGGATAGTTCATGGGTCGAAGCACGTCTGCACGTTCGGCAAGCAGGGGGCGAGCCTTCCAGTTCTCCCAGACGTGATTGCCCGTGGTTATGCAGTGCACTCCCGCGGCAAAGAGCTCGTTGGCCTCCTTGTCGGAAAGCCCCTTGCCGTCGACGATGTTCTCGCCGTTGACGATGATGCAGGAGGGCTGGAAGCGGTCCTTCAGCTCCGGAAGCTGTCGCAGTAGTTCGCGCAGGCCGGAGTGTCCGACCACGTCGCCGATAAACAGGATGTTCATTGTTCGCATGCCGGTGCAAACCTACGAAACCGCTTGGCGGGGTATCTTCGCGTCCTATGGCAACACGCATCTATACCAAGACTGGCGACGACGGAACCACGGCATTGTTCGGGGGGACGCGTGTCGACAAAGACGACCTGCGCATCGAGGCCTATGGCACGGTCGACGAGTTGAATGCCATCATGGGTGTGGTGTTGACCCACGATATGACCGACACGCTGCGTCAGGAGCTGACGCGGATCTCTTCGGACCTGTTCACGCTTGGGGCAGACCTTGCCACGCCCCTTGACCCGCCTCCGGCGTACCACATCCCACGTATTGCGGACGAGGATGTTCTCCGGCTTGAGGGCTGGATCGACGCTCACGATGAGGATTTGGAGCCACTGAAGGCCTTTATCCTTCCGGGCGGACAGCCGGCTGCGGCGCATTTGCATCACGCGCGCACGGTATGCCGCAGGGCCGAACGGTGCACTGTGGCCCTGTCACGCCGCGAGGATGTCGGGCCGCACGTGGTGCACTACCTTAACCGCCTCTCCGATTATCTCTTCACGGCAGCGCGCGCGGTGAACCACGCCGCCGGCGTGACGGATGTACCGTGGCGTAGCGGGCACTGAATCGGAGATGCGAATCGCTAACGTTGTAGGCCTGGAAACACGTTTGGCTGACATTTTTCGTCATGCGTTCGCCCAAGTGCATGGGCCGTTGATCTGAGGGAAACAGCTGACAACGCGAACGTCGAGAACCAATCACTCTATACTTTTTTCACATCGGAGGAATACATGAAATCAATCTGGCGTAATCTGAGCATCCTGTCGATTGCCTTTGCGGTGATCGCGATGGTCGGATGCGATTCTGTTACCGAGCCAACGGACACAACACCGGCGGTGCCCAAGGCCCCTGCGTCGCTCGAAGCGAAGTCTGTCAATCAGACGTCCATCGGTCTCCGCTGGACGCTGGCAGCCAATGACACGGTCACACCCACAGGATTTGTTGTGGAGTATGGCACCAAGGAAAGTACCACGAGGATTTCTCTGCCGGTATCGGGCGCTTCAACCCGCACCGCAACTGTAACGGGATTGACCGAGGGCGCGATCTATGAGTTTGCCGTGTATGCGATGAATGACACGGTTCGATCACTTGCCTCACCGAAGGTCCAGTGGGCATCGGCTCGCCGCGCCGAGGGCACTTTCAAGCTGTATTCATCCAGCAGCAGCAGTGAAGGCTCCGGACTCGGAATTTTTCGTGCTGCCGGAATGCCGGCCGTTCTGAAGATCGCTAATGGTGGTGAGTGGGATCTTTGCTTCGATGACAAGGAAGCCGGCAATCCGAAGATCGGTTCACCCGGGCAGAGCCGATATGTCGATGCCGAGTACAAGTTCCCGAATGGTCAGCTCTCCAAGACCGTGTACATCAATGATGTTGTGTATACGAACGTTACCAGCCTCGATGATGTATATGAGTCCTCGCCTTTAACGCTGCCAGCAGTCAATGGAGAGCGCATGTTCCCGATCAATGGTTTGCCGGCCAGCACAAGCGGTATTGCCTTCGTAATGGGTACGCGCGACGAGACGGACAAGAAGTACAACTTTGCCAAGGTGCTGCTGAAGAAGCAGAGCAACGGTTCGTATATCATGGGTTCCGGCGCATCTGCCTATGTGGAAGTCGTGGTGTCCTATCAGACCGTCAAGGACGTCCCGTACGCCGTCAAGGCGAAGTTTGATGAACTCGACCGCCTGCGTCATTCAGCGCCGGCAGGACCGATGGCCAAGTAATCGTCGCACCATCCGCAATAAAAAACGGGCGTCCAGAAGGACGCCCGTTTTGTTTTCGGATCTGTCTATGTGAGCACGTGTCCCCCGCAGGGCGCTTATCGGCTCTGGCGGATCTGCTGTGTTGGTGCAGCTTTCTTTTCCACCTTCGCTGGCTCGGCAGCAGGCTTTTCGCCGGTCTTGGCTGACTTCTTTGCCGTTGACTTCTTTGCTGCTTCGGCTGCTTCCTTTGCTTCAGCTTCGGCCTTCGCAATTGAATCCTTGATTGCCGAACTATCAACGGTCGCAGGGGTTGCTGCTTCTACCGGGGCAGGTTGTGCGGCAGGGGTCTCTTGGACCTCTTCCTTCTTGGCGCAACCAACAATAAGCATTGCGGCTACTACTGTGCTTGTGAGCATGGGGCGGATCATGAAATCTCCTTGCATTGAAAGTGAGCGTAAACGATAATTACGTGTGTAGTTCTGCTGTGGTGAAATTAGGAATTGCGCACAAGGCGTGCGGCAAAGGCCCCGTCACTACGATGTTTGTGAGGAAACGTCTGCACGTAACCATCCTGACACACCTCAGCAGGTAGATGACCCTCTGCCGGATCGAGTTTGAAGTTCGGATGTGAGCTGAGGAACCAGGTGATCGCTTCGAAGTTCTCTTCTGGTTCGATCGAACAGGTAGAGTAGACGATGCATCCGCCGACCTTGACGAGCTTCGCTGCATTGGCCAGGATCTCGCGTTGCGTGGTGACCATCTTTCGGATATCGTCGATCTGACGTCGCCATTTTATGTCGGGCTTCTTCGTCAGCGTGCCAAGCCCTGAGCATGGGGCATCGACCAGCACGACGTCTGCCCCGTCATTCGCGGCATACACCCTTGCATCTCCTTGCAGGGGGCTGATGATGCCGACGCCGGAGCGCTGGGCATTGTCGCGGATGAACTGCAGCTTGGAATCATACTTCTCAAGGGCGATCACCGTGCCGCTGTTGCCCATCATTTCAGCAGCCATGACGGCCTTGCCGCCCGGCGCGGCGCAGAGGTCGATGACCTTCATGCCAGGCTTTGGACAGGCAAGCTGCACTGCCAGCGAAGCGCTGGCATCCTGGACGGTGACGTGCCCATCGGTGAAGAGCCGAAGACCTCTCACGTCGCGAAGCGACGTGATCAACAGGCTGTTGGGGTGGATCGGCGAGACCTCGAACTTGATGTCGGCCTCGGTGAGTTCTCGTTGAACCACTTCAAGACTGGTCTTGAGTGCGTTCACGCGCAGCGTCAGCATCGGCCTCTGATTGTTGGCCGACAGGAGCGCTTCGGCTTGTTCGCTTCCGAATCTCGTAAGGTATCGGCGCACCAGCCATTGTGGATGGGATGTATGCACCGACAAGTACAGGATCTCGTTCTCCTTCCGATCCGGATACCGTATCGACTGAAGATTGCGAAGAATGTTCCGGAGAACACCGTTAACCACGCCGGCATGCCTGTCCCCCTTAACGCGCTTGACCAGTTCAACCGACTCGTTTATCGCTGCGGGTGCGGGAATCTTGGACAGAAACATCATCTGGTACAGGGCGATCCGCAGTGAGTTCTTCACGATCGGCATGCACTTGGCGAACTCGCCGTGGTAGAACCCCATCAGGATCCAGTCCAAGCGGGACTGCCAGCGGACGCAGCCGTTGACCAATTCGGTCACCAGTGCCCGGTCGGCTGCCTCAAGCTCCGTGCGACGAAGCTCTCCATCAAGCAGCTTGTCGATGTAGGAGTCGGAATTTTCATAGCGACTCAGGAGTTTTACGGCTATGCCTCGTGCCGTTTGGAACACCACTGTGGCAGAGTTTTCGATCAGTGGGGCGGCCTGCTCGTCGCGCAGGTCGGAAGGTGCGGGAATGTTGCTCATAACTCGCAATTATAGGGAAACCATAGTTGCGAACGTGAACCGTCAGAGCGTTATGTTGTTCCTTCATTTCTTGCAGTCAGACCATGAGAATCGCATTTACCGTCATCCTTTCGGCGATCCTAGTCGCCACTTCGACGAGCCTGTACGCGCAGCGACTCAAGGGTTCAAGTACACCCCTCGGCCCCGATGAGAAGCCCGTCTACACTTGGTATGGAGCGTATCTGGGGCCTTCATTCAATTCTCAAGGCGGACAGTTCAGGACCAGCTGCGATTGCGAGTTCTCCGGTGGAGCCGGTACCGGGCTCGTGGCAGGATTTGTGGTGGAGCATCAATTCCGATCGGGAATCGCCATCGGAGGTCTGATCGGCTATGAGGGAAGGGGCATATCAGGCCGCTTCCGCGAGATTGAAGGCGTTCAGCAGACCAGCTCAAACGGGCAGGTCTATAACGTGCCGATCACTTTCCTGAATGAGGCAACGCTCAGCTTCGACATGCTCTCCATCAACCCATACGTCAAGACCCACCTCTTGGGTAACCTGTTTGGTCGCGCCGGACTGTCTGTTGGCTATGTGCTGACTTCGGACCTTTCGCATGTGAAGACTCTGCAGACCAGGACGGTGACCCTGCCGGATGGCGAGACTGCTGACGTGCGGTTCGGCGAAGACGGGAGTGGCTCGGTAACGCTCGAGAACGGACCCTATGCCGATCTTTCAACCCTGCAGATTGGCGGCGTACTCGCAGCAGGCTATGAGATCCCACTTGCGCGTACCATGCGACCATGGGGTTCTGCCGTTACGGCAGTTCTGGTTCCCGTGGTTCAGTACTTTTTGCCCGTTACGCAACTGAGCTTGGACAACGGCGATCTTCGGGTGTCCACGTTACAATTCATGCTTGAGTTCCGATACAATCTCTGATTTCTCGGAAATTGGCTTTGGCGGTTATCCACATTTACCTATTTTTTGGCCTTGTCGCATTCGGTGCTCATCCGTTGCGCCAAGGTAAAAGGTGGGGAGCGAACTAACTTCAAAGGACGAAATGTCTATGGTACGGCGATTTGTTGCGGTCTCTATCGTCACCCTTGTCTGTCTCCTTGCAGGTATGCAGGCGAGTACAGCCGACAAGGTGTTGTATCTGTACAGCGCCACGATATCGGCGAGCGCTCCTGTTCAAGATGACTCGCGTGGAGACGTTCTGGGTGATCCGAAGAAGATTCGCATCATCAATCTCGGCGTGATCAATCACGATGGGGTTGACTATGCTCCCACTGTGAGCGCGGACGGCAAGACTCTCTACTTTGTCTCGGAGCGTCCCGGAAGTAAGTTCAACGTGACAGAAGGAAGGCTTTCGCACGACTTCTGGAAGACAACCAAGGCCGATAGCCAAGACACGAATTTCAGTGAGCCGGTAAACCTCACGGAAATCAATATGTCGAGCGACGAAGGCGCTGCCTCCATCGCTGCAGACCGCCAGACCTTGTACTTTACAGGCTGTAATCGCCCGGGGGGTATCGGCTTCTGTGATATCTGGGAAGCCAAGGTCGACGGAGACAAGTTCACGGAGCCCAAAAACCTTGGTCCGAACGTGAACTCGGAGTTCTGGGATTCGCAGCCATATATCTCTCCGGATAAGTCCCGGCTCTACTTCACATCGAATCGCCCGTCCCCAAATCACCCTGAAGATGAGGATGACAAGGACTTTGACATTTGGTATTGCGATTGGGATGACGATCTCGGTGAGTGGAAGAAGGCCAAGAACCTCGGACCGGACGTCAATACGCCGGCTCAGGAAATGGCACCTTTCATCGCACCTGATGGTCGTACGCTGTTCTTCTCGTCGAACGGACACCTTCCAAACATGGGCGGGCTGGACTTCTATCGCACACGCAAGACGGGCGAGAAGGACAAGGAAGGACGCGACCGCTGGGCCAAGCCTGATCAGCTTCCTGCGCCAATCAACTCTCCTGAGCGCGACGCATTCCTTTCGATGCCCCCATCTGGTGACGTTCTGTATTTCTCATCGGAGCGTGAGGACATCAAGGGTGCCAAGGGCGAGTATGATATCTACATGGCCTTTATCCCAACATTCACACGTGCTGTTAACCTTATCGTGACGGTGGTTGATGAGTGTACGGGTCAGAATGTACCAGCCACGATCACCTACAAGAATGCGATCACAGGTCGCGAATCCAAGGGTGAGGTCACGACTGCCAGCATCGAGTCGAACATCATTGTTGGTGACGATGACTACGGTACCGGCAAGAACAAGGCCGGATCGGTGAACGTGACCGTTACCGCTTCATCAGAGACCTACGGTCAGCGTAGCATCACGGTTCCTGTTCAGTATCCCGGTATCACGACAAACCGTGATGAAGCAAACGCCCAAACTGAGATCCGCAAGACGATCACGCTCGGTTCACGTCCAACGCTGGCAGCCGACATGGAGCTGTCAGACTGGGCCAAGAAGAAGGGTAATAACTTCAAGGGTCTGGTTATTGAAGAGCGTGCAACAATTCAGCTCTTCCCATTGCTTCCGTATGTCTTTTTCGATCTCAACAGTGGTGCCTTGCCAGCTCGCTACAAGCGCCTGACGGCCGGCCAAACGACCGATTTTACGGACGAGCGACTCCCCGGCGGTACACTTGATAAGTACTACCACACGCTGAACATCTTCGGGTATCGCCTCCGCAAGTTCCCGAACGTAAGCGTCGAAGTTGTTGGCTGTACGGATGAAACCAACGAAGACAAGAATTCGCCCCTTCCAAAGCAACGTGCCCAGGTCGTGTACGACTACCTCAAGAATGTTTGGGGTATTCCGGAGAGCCGCATGAAGCTCACGGCACGGGGCTGGCCAGAACTCCCATCGAACAAGAAGGACACGAACGGTATCGTCGAAAACCGTCGCACGGAGCTTGTGTTCTCAGGTTCGAAGGATGATCTGTGGAACGTTCAGAAGCCAATTGAAGATCGTGATCCTACGCTCTTCCCTTCTCCAGCAACGATCGACTATTCGATGAAGAATGGTATCGACAACAACATCGTGGCATCGCGTCGAATTGAAGTCTTCCGCAACGGCAAGATTTGGAAGACGGTGAAGGACCTTAACATTACAGATCCAAAGGCTAAGTGGGATTGGCAAAATGACGACGCCGAGTATCCGAAGGAAAAGGGTCCAGACGGAACCGCCGAGTTCAACCTGCCACCATACAAGTCGGTTCTGATCGTTACTTCAAAGAACGGTCAAGAGTGTAAATCCGATACCGTCACCACACCGGTCAAGCGCGTATCGTCGAAGAGCCTCGGTGTTGGACTTGGCGACGCAAAGACACTCGAGAAGTACAACCTGATTCTCTTCAAGTTTGACTCTCCCGAAGCTGGTGAGCTTAACGAGCGCATCATGTCCACGTGGGTATACCCACGCGTCAAGAAGTCCTCTGTGATCCGCATCGAAGGACACACAGACGTCGTCGGTCTGGACACGCGCAACAAGAAGCTCTCGGAACAGCGTGCCGGCACGGCCGAGAAGTTCATCAAGTCCACCGGTAACAAGTACGCCGAAATGTCAACCCGTGGTACTGGTGAAGAAGAACCACTCTACTCGAATGATTCTCCTGAAGGCCGCTTCTTCAACCGTACGGTGCAGGTTATAATCGAGACTCCTTTGGCAGACGCCGAGCTCGAGTAAGCTTCCTCACACTACTGAAATTCTAGCGCGCTCAACCATTCGGTTGGGCGCGTTGTTTTTGGGGGATATGTTTGCAACCATGATCGAATGGAATGTTGACCCGGTTATCGGCACCATTGGGCCTCTTTCGCCGCGATGGTACGGGGTGCTGTTTGCCACGGCCTTCATGCTCAGTTACATGACGATGAAGCGCGTCTTCCAGGCCGAGAAGAAACCGTTGGTTGATCTTGATCGTTTGACGCTTTACATGATGTTCGGCACCGTCCTAGGTGCGCGGCTGGGTCACGTCCTCTTCTACGAACCAAGCCTCATTCTTGACGATCCATTCGAAGTGATCGCCATCTGGCACGGGGGGCTGGCAAGCCACGGTGGTGCGCTTGGCATCATCACCGGACTGTTTCTGTTTCACCGTGCATTGCCGTCCTACTCGATGTTATGGTTGCTTGACCGGTTGGCCATCATGGCTGCCCTATCGGGGATGTGCATCCGCCTTGGCAACCTGATGAACTCCGAGATCATTGGTCGTCCGACGGATGTGCCATGGGGCTTCTGGTTCATGCGGGTGGACGCCGAGCCCCTTGCCCGACATCCTACGCAGATCTACGAAGCCTTGGTATGCCTCGCATTGTTCATTGGCTTGTGGCGCTTGTATCGATCGGGCGTGGCAACCAGACGACCCGGAATGATCATCGGCTTGTTCATGGTGCTTCTGTTCACGAGTCGATTCCTGATCGAGTTTTTGAAGGAACGTCAGGTTGACTTCGAGGCAACCCTGCCCATCGACATGGGGCAGATCCTGAGTATCCCGTTCATCGCCGCAGGATTGGTCTTTCTTTTGCGATCGCGGCGTCAAACCGGAAACGGATAAGCCCCCTTCGACCTATTTTTGCGCTCCCTTTTTCACGGAGTCACAGCACATGAGCATCTCAACGATCACCGTCATTGGCGGCGGCACAATGGGCAATGGAATTGCTCACGTGGCTGCCCAGAGCGGCTTCATGGTCACCCTCGTCGACGTATCGGAGGCCGCAACCGAGCGTGCGATCAAGACCATCACGACGAACCTCGAGCGCCAGGTAAAGAAGGAAACGATCACAGCCGAGCAGATGGCCGAGGTGCTTGGCCGAATCAGCACGGCCACGGATCTTGAGAAGGGGGCAACGGGCGCAGACCTTGTGATCGAGGCAGCAAGTGAGCGTCTCGAGATCAAGCGTCAGATCTTTGCTACACTCGACAGAGTGTGCAAGCCCGAAGCGATTCTAGCCAGTAACACTTCATCGATCTCGATCACGGAGTTGGCAGGGGGCACATCACGCGCCGACAAGTTCATCGGTATGCACTTCTTCAATCCGGTTCCGGTGATGAAGCTATGTGAGATCATCCGAGGACTGGCCACGAGTGATGAAACCTATGCCACCATCAAGTCGATGGCCGAGACGATGGGTAAGGTGCCGGTGGAAGTGCAGGACTATCCGGGATTCATCTCGAATCGCATTCTGATGCCAATGATCAATGAGGCGGTGTACTGTGTGATGGAAGGAATCGCCTCGGTTGAAGACATCGACACGGTGATGAAACTCGGCATGGCCCATCCAATGGGGCCGCTGACGCTGGCAGACTTTATCGGGCTCGACGTGTGCCTCAGCATCATGGAAGTGCTTCACACGGGGCTGGGCGACTCGAAGTACCGCCCATGCCCGCTGCTACGCAAAATGGTCGCAGCCGGACATCTAGGCCGCAAGACCGGCAAGGGGTTCTACAGCTACTGACGCCGCATTTCTAATGCACAAGCAGAAGGTTTGAGCTAGCGAACGATCGAGAGAAGATGTCGCTGAAGCGACGACCGATCGCCGTGAAGACCGAGTATCTGGCGGATCTCCTGCCGATAGTGGTCGACTGCTTTGACGGACTTACAGACTACGGAAGCGATCTCGTTTGTTGACAATCCATCGACAATACAGATGCAGACCACAACAAGATGATTCGGCATTGCTGGGTAATGAAAGCGAATGCGCTCTTCGATGTGAGAATCCCGCTCGAGGATCTGTCGCTCAGCCCAAGTAAGTTCATCTTCGCGGCGAACCAGAGCCAAGAGGCGATCTCTCAGATCATTGGCTATCTGCCTTTGCAGATGCCCGTGCTCGCCAAGAGTATTGATGTCGGCGGCCAACGTGCGGATACCATCACGCTTGCGCTTCAGATGTCCGTGAAGGACACGCAACATGTGTTCAGCGTTTCTGGAGTCAGTTAGCCCGACCTCTGGTTGTGCTAGATCGTCATTCATTGCGGCTACGCTATGTTTTGCAGAAAAAGAAGATACGTCAATCCGGCCCAAGTGGTTCCCAGATCGGCAGTCGTTGGCCTGTCAAAAGCCGTAGTTTGTCAAAAGTGTCATGCATGTCCCCTACTCTGAAAGCAGGATGTCCGACCAGCAAATTCATCCATTTCTGCTAGACCACCTGGTCGAGCCAAGGTCTCATCGGCCTCTGTCCATCGATGACCATGCTTTGGTGGCCGAAGGTGGTGAGCGATATGAGATTTTCAGCGGCATTCCCATCATGCTGGATGCCGATACGCGGAATCAGCAGTACGTTGAGCATTACCAGACGGATGCCGAGGTATTCGACTACTTTGAGGAGCGCGAGGATCCGGCTACGGCTCACGACGAGCGCCGTCTGCAGGAGGCCATCTTGCGCAGACTCGACCCTCGGGCAAGGACGGTGCTGGATGTCGGATGCGGTCGCGCTTGGGTAGCCCGCACGCTTTGTCCAAGGGGCGTCACAGTCTGCTCGGTGGACGTATCACTGACAAATCCAAAACGGGCCCTGGAGAACTATCCTCTGCCGACGCACTGCGCCTTGGTTGCCGATGCCTTTGCCTTGCCATTTGCCGATGGGAGCATTGATACCATCATTGCCTCGGAGATCATTGAGCACGTGCCTGACCCGCGGGCGTTCGTGCATGAGCTCATGCGAGTGATCAAGCCCGGCGGTTCGCTGATCCTCTCAACGCCGTACAAGGAGAAGATCAAGTTCTGCCTGTGCATCCACTGCAATCGCCGCACGCCCCTTCACGCGCACATACACAGCTTCGATGAGAATGTTCTCAAGGGGCTTACCCCAACCGGTTCGGATGTGATCTGCACGTGGGAGAGTTTTGGCAACAAGGTGCTGCTGTTTCTTCGTACGTATCCATTTCTGCAGTGGATGCCGCATTGGCTATGGCGCGGCGTCGACTCATTGGCAAACGCAGTCGTCAATAAGCGCTCGCACATTGTAGTGCAGTGGCAACGGCGCTGAATCGATACGCGCCAGTCTCATCGGGTCAGAACCAGCGTGCATCCTCTGGATGCACATACCACATGGCAGATGTGCCCACGGCGATCATGGGATCATCGGACCGACGCATGGTGATGATGTTGGAAGCCGTGCGTGCGTGGATCAGCCACTCGTGTCCGACGAACTCCACGGACGTGATCGTAACGGGGAGTTCATGAGCACCCTGACATGGCTGAGTGTGCAATCGCTCGGGTCGAGCACCCAGAGTGCGTCCGTCATACGTGATGAGGTTCATCGGCGGACTGCCGGTGAACGAGGCAACGAAGGTGTTGGCCGGCCGGTCATAGATCTCGGCCGGAGTCCCGATCTGCTGAATGATGCCATTGTTGAGGATCGCCATGCGATCGCTCATTGTCATGGCCTCCACCTGATCATGCGTAACATACACGGTCGTTACGCCAAGCTCGCGTTGCAGAGTGCGCAGTTCAGTGCGCATGTGGGAGCGCAGCTGAGCATCGAGATTGGAAAGGGGCTCATCGAACAGAAAGACGCGCGGTCTGCGAATGATCGCGCGTCCGACGGCAACGCGCTGGCGCTGGCCGCCCGACAGTTGCTTGGGTTTGCGCGAAAGCAGCTGCGAAAGGCCGAGTGATGCGGCTATGCGCTCGACGGCAGCGTCGATCTCTTGGCGTGACTGCTTGCGTATCTGGAGGGGGAAGGCAAGGTTCTCTGCCACCGTAAGATGTGGATACAGGGCATAGTTCTGGAAGACCATTCCCACATCGCGCTGGCGTGGTTCGACGTCGTTCATGACCTCGTCATCGAACAGCAGACGTCCGGAAGTGACCGATTCAAGTCCGGCGATCATACGCAGAAGGGTGCTTTTGCCGCAGCCGGATGGGCCGACCAGGACGAAAAACTCACCGGGTTCGATCGAGAACGAGATCTGTCGAAGCGGTTCGACCGGGCCGTAGGACTTGCTCACGGCATCGAAGCGTATACGCGTCATGCTGCAACGTTACGCAACCCTGCCGAGCTGTCGCACTATCAGATGCCGCTCTGGCGAAGTTGTTCCACCAGTGTGCGTTGCTCATCGGTAAGAGATGCCGGGATCATCACCTCAAGGGTCACGTACAGATCGCCCCTTACATCGGGAGCATCATACGTCGGCATGCCTTGACCTTTGAGCCGAAGTCGCTTTTCATTCGGCGTACCGGCCGACACATTTACGGCCAGCATGCCCGAGAGTGTCTGCACATCGACGCGTCCGCCGAGCAGCGCGGTGGTAAGCGGCACCTGCTGGCGTACGTGCAGGTCATTGCCTTCTCGGCGGTATCGCGGATGGGGCGGGATTGTCACCTCGAGTTCGACATTGGCGATGCGCAGGCGCTGTCCGCTTGTGATGCCCGGACGAAATGTCACGTCTGCTGTGGTCTGTCCGAGCGTGAGGCGCTTAGACGCACCGGAGAACGCCTCTTCGAGCGTCAGCCGCACGGTATAGACCGGTGCCGGCCGCGTGGTGGTGCGCTGGCGCGTAGAGGAGCGGCGTTGTGTTGGGCGGGACTGCCCGAAGAGTTCGGACAGGAGATCGCCAAACGACGTTCCCGTGAACATATCGCCCACGTCGTCCATCGAAAACCCGGAGCCTGGGGATCCTGCAAAGCCCCCTTTGCCGGAGAAGCCCGAGGTTTGCCGCGACAGTTGATCGTACTTGGTTTTCTTGGCCGGATCGCTCAGTACTTCATACGCCTCGCTGATCCGTTTGAACCGCTCCTCGGCAGTTGGGTCATTAGGGTTTGCATCGGGGTGGTGCATACGGGCGAGGCGTCGGAAGGCCTTCTTGATTTCGTCTTCCGAGGCGCCGCGCTCGAGTTCAAGTTCTTTGTAGTAATCGGTGAACGCCATGGTTAGGGGGCTGGTGTTGGGTGTCTCATAGCGATGCGTGCGAACGACGAATCACGTCGTGTGCTGGTGTTTCAGATCAGCCGTCGTTCCACGAACGACGTGTAGTCGTCTCCGGCGATGATGATGTGATCCAGAACGCGAATATCGACGATGCGGCCTGCCTCGACAAGTTGGCGCGTGATGGTCAGGTCTTCGTTCGACGGTTCGGTGTTACCTGACGGGTGGTTATGTGCCAGGATAATGGCGGCGGCAGACTCTGCGATGGCCAGCCGAAACACATCGCGCGGGTGGATCATGACGGCATTGAGCGAACCTTCGCTGACGTTCAGGTGCCGGATGATCTGATTGGCGGCATTGAGCAGCACCACAACAAACGTCTCCTTCTTCAGGTGCCGCATGCGTGGGGCGAGCATTCGCGCCAGCACGGCCGGCGAGGTGATGCTTGTGCGATCGGCGAACGGTTCCGATTGGATGCGCTGCGCCAGTTCGAAGGCGGCGCAGAGGGCGGCTGATTTGGCCAGGCCCATGCCGGCAACATTTCGCAGCTCCGCCACGTCTCGTCCAGCCATGTCGATGAGTGACGCGTAGCGCGTCAACAGTGCCTGCGCTATCTCATCGGCGCTACCGGCGCCCGACCCTGCACCTATTAGCAGTGACAGCAGTTCCTGCGTACTGAGTGCCCACGCACCGAGGCGCACCAAGCGCTCGCGTGGTCGGTCTTGGTTTTGCATCTTTGCAATCCCTTCACGGTTCCGGTGTTGATCTTCCATGATTGATCTCCTTATCTACCACATTCACGTTGTCGGCGCCATCTATGCCTTTACGGCACGGTGGCAGCGTGACGGCCTCAAGGGCGGCTTTCTGGCCGTGGCCACGTGTGCCCTTGTGTTCACCATTCTGTGGGCGATGACCGGACCTATTGCGCGGATCATCATGCCCGCGCCGGCCCGGCCGGGGGACCTGTTCACGTCGGACACGCTCAGTCTTGCCCTTCTGCTCATCCCGGAGACCGTCTTTTTCCGGGCGTTCTTTCTACGAGCATCTGACCCTGCGCAACGTGACGGCAGGGGGCTTGCAGACCCCGCCTGATCGGAATGCACCGAAGGTGCGGCGGCGGTGGAAAAACATTTGGAGCGTATACCCCCTTTGCCGTATGTTCGCAGTTCCCGCCGCGCACAACACGCAAAATGTGTGCAAGGGAGGCAAAGGCTTCGTGCCGGCGCCAGGTGTTCTTTGACAGCCGGAAGGAAAGAGACAAGAAAACCATGCAAAGGGTAGGTTTTAAATCTACCCCCGTCATGAGCTCGCATCTGCAAGGATGCGGGAACATGCGATCGATTCGGAACAACAAT